>NZ_JALNUM010000156.1:0-12000 GCF_026540795.1 Methylobacterium sp. GC_Met_2 | reverse complement strand
GCGTCGGCCGCGTCGTGCGGCGCCACGGCGTGGTCGGGCTCGCCCTCGGCGGACGGGGCGCCGGGCGCGTCGAAGACGGGCTCGCGCCGGCCGGGCCCCGGCTGAGCGTCCGCGGGGAGGTGGTCGGCCCAGGGCAGGTCCGCATCCGTGAAGGCGCGCCGGGCCGCAAGCGCCGGCGAGGCGCCGTCGAACGGTTCGGCCCGGCCCGCACGCCACCCGGCGATCTTGTCGGACGCCGCGAGGCGCAGCTGCATCAGGCCCTGCGCCAGGGCGCCGACACCCACGAGGCCGAGGCCCGGCTCGTCGGTATCGTCGCGCCCATCGCGAGACCGGACCGGCACACGCCGGACGGGATAAGGCTCGTCGTGGAACGCGTCCTCCTCGACAAGGCCGAAGCGGCAGGCCCCGGTGAGGCTCAGGATCGCCACCGCGGCGTAGCCGAAGCCGACGAGGTGGGCGGCGGCCGACGAGACCGCGCCGACGATCACCCGGGCCATCGACAGCAGCCCGTCGCCGGCCACGCCCCCGAGGCCGGTGGGCAGCGGCCAGCGCGTCGTGGGCGGCAGCGCGCTCGCCACCGCGCTCGCCGCGCAGAAGCCGATGATCCAGAGCGCGATGCGCATTCCCCCGTCGGGCAGGTTGCGCTCGCGCATCAGCCGCACGCCCCAGAGGGCCGGGGGCAGCACGAAGGCGAGCGATCCGAGGCCGAGGATCTGCATGCAGAGATCCGCCACCACGGCGCCCGGCTGGCCGAGCACGTTGTGGGCGGCATGGTCGGTGGCGTGGTTGAGGCTTGGGTCGTCGATCGACCACGTGGCCAAAGCCACGGTCAGCGCCACGGCGCCGGTGAACAGCACAAGCCCACCGAGTTCCGTCAGGCGCTTGCCCAGGAATGGGCGGACGCTGTCGACGAAGGTGTCGTAGGGCGATGCGGGACGGCGAAGCGAGCGCATGCGGGACCGGACGCGGAGCGGGAACTTACCCCCTGAGGCTAGGCATGGCCGCCTTAACGAGCCGCTAAGGTTGAGGAAGCCTGACCGGCCGCTGGTTGCGCGTCCCCAGGCGGGTGCGATGCCGTTCCGAAGGGTGCAAACCGCGTTCTGCTGTGGCACAGGTTCGGCCATGAACATCAACGGCCAGCCCTACCGCACGATCTTCCCGGACCCGGACGGCGTCAGCGTCCAAGTGATCGACCAGACGCGCCTGCCCTTCGCCTTCGAGCTGAAGCGCGTCGCGACGCTGGACGACGCAGCCGTGGCGATCCGCACCATGGTGGTGCGCGGCGCGCCCCTGATCGGCGTCACCGCGGCCTACGGGCTGGCGCTCGCCATGCGGGCGGATGCCTCCGCGGAGGGCCTCGACCGCGCGGTGGCCACGCTCGCCGCCACGCGGCCCACGGCGATCAACCTGCGCTGGGCGCTGGACCGGGTCGCCGCCAACCTGCGGCAGGTCCAGCCGGGCGAGCGCTTCGACCGCGCCTTCGCGGAGGCCGGCCGCATCGCCGAGGAGGATGTCGCGAGCTGCCGCGCGATCGGCGCCCATGGCGGCCGGATCATCGCCGACCTGTACAAGGCCAAGGGCGGCCCGGTCACCGTGCTGACCCACTGCAACGCCGGCTGGCTCGCCACGGTGGATTGGGGCACGGCGCTGGCGCCGGTCTACGCCGCGCATGCGCAGGGCGTGCCGGTCCACGTTCTGGTCGACGAGACCCGCCCGCGCAGCCAGGGGGCGGCGCTGACCGCGTTCGAGCTGAACGGTCACGGCGTGCCCCACACGGTGATCGCCGACAATGCCGGCGGGCATCTGATGCAGCACGGGCAGGTCGATCTGTGCATCGTCGGCTCGGACCGGACCACGGCGCGCGGCGACGTCTGCAACAAGATCGGCACCTACCTGAAGGCGCTGGCCGCCCACGACACCGGCGTGCCATTCTACGCGGCGCTGCCGTTCTCGACGATCGATTGGACGCTGCAGGACGGCGTGAAGGAGATCCCGATCGAGGAGCGCGACGGGCGCGAGGTCACCCACATGACCGGCCGGCTCGCGGATGGCGGCTTCGCCACGATCGAGGTGGTCTCGCCGGGCAGCCCCGTGGCCAACCCCGCCTTCGACGTGACGCCGGCGCGGCTGGTGACCGGCATCATCACCGAGCGCGGCGTGTGTGACGCGAGCGCCGAGGGGTTGTACGGGCTCTACCCGGAGCGGCGGCAGGCGGCGTGAGCCGCACGCTCAGGAGCGGCTGCCGGGTTTCCGAGCCGCATGCCGGACGGCAAGGATCGCGATGGCATCCGCCGGTTCGTCCACCCGGTAGAAGTTCAGCTCCGGATAGCGGGGCAGGGCCAAGGGGCGGACACGCTGGCGCCCCATCGGGCCGATCTCGGGATAGCGGCCGATGAGGATCGGCGCATCCTGGATCGCCACCTCGACGCGCCGCGCGCCGAGCGGGTTGCGGGCTTCCAGATAAGCCGCGACGGCTTCCACATCGGCGAGGGCTTGCGGGGTGAGGCGTTGTCTCACCGTGTTCCGCGGGCGCGTGCAAAAAAGGCGACAGAGCCGGCCGGGGTGATCGGCACCCCGGGGCTGTGCAGGCTCTAACCCGGAGCGCCGGAACGCGGCATGCGCCGCCTCAGCGCACCCCGGGCCGGCCCGATTCCGCGAGCTGCTGCGCCCGGACGCCCTGGCGCTCGAACATCCAGCCCGGATACTCGGCCGGCAGGGCGCTCACCGCGTCGAGGGCGTCGAGTTCCGCATCGGTGAGGCTGAGTTCGGTCGCCGCGATGTTGTCCTCCAGCTGATCGAGGCGCTTGGCCCCCACGATGACGCTGGTCACCGCCTTGCGGTGCAGGAGCCACGCGAGCGCCACCTGGGCCACCGAGACGCCACGCGCCTCCGCGACACTCCGCATCGCGTCGATGCAGGCTTCGGCCCGGGGCCGGTCGACCGGCGGGAAATCGAAGCTCGCGCGCCGGCCCTCGCCCGCGCCGCCGGCATACTTGCCGCTGAGCAGGCCGCCGGCCAGCGGGCTCCAGACCAGAAGGCCCAGCCCCTCCGAGTGCAGCATCGGCACGATCTCGCGCTCCAGGTCGCGGCCCGCGATGGAATAGTAGGCCTGCAGGGTCTCGAAGCGGGCAAGCCCGGCCCGTGCGCTGATCCCCAGCGCCTTCACGATTTGCCACGCCGCCCAGTTCGAGACACCGACGTAGCGGACGTGCCCGTGCTGCACGAGGATGTCCAGCGCCCGCACCTGCTCCTCGATCGGCGTCACCGGGTCGAAGCCGTGGATCTGGTAGAGGTCGATATGGTCGAGCTGGAGCCGCTTGAGGCTCGCCTTGCAGGCGTCGATCAGGTGCAGGCGCGAGGCGCCTTTGGCGTTGGCGCCCGAGCCGGTCGGCCCGTAGCCCTTGGTGGCGACGACGACGCTGTCGCGCGGGACCTTGAGGTCGCGCAGAGCTTGGCCGGTGATCTCTTCCGACAGCCCTTCGGCATAGACATCGGCGGTGTCGATGAAGTTGATCCCAGCCTCGAGCGCCCGCCCGACGAGGCGCCCGGCCTCCGCTTGGTCGAGGGCGCCGATCTGGCGCCACATCCCGGCCCCGCCCCCGAAGGTCATGGTGCCGAGGCAGAGTTCGGAGACGAACAGCCCTGTGTTGCCGAGCTTCTTCTGGTACATGCCTGCCTGATCCCGTCCGTGTCGTGACTGTCAACGCCCGGGGCGAGGCCTGGTGCGCTCAGGGCGCCCAGCGATGGAACACCGCGCTGTCGAACGAGAAAACCGGCTCGCCGCGCTGGTTCACCCCGGTGTTGCGGGCGAAGGCCAGGCCCCAGCCGGGCCGGGATGCGGAAGCGCGCTTGTCGGTGAGCTTGGCACTGAACCGCACCGTGTCGCCGGCATAGACCGGCTTCAGCCAGCGGAGATTCTTGAAGCCGGGGGAGGGGCCCGCCTCGGGCACGGGTCCGCGCGCGGCCGTGTAGGCCGCGTCGCGGGCGCGGGTCGTGAGCAACCGGTTCATGTAGGCGGCGGCCGTGTGCCAGCCGGAGGCGCACAAGCCCCCGAAATGACTGCGCTTGGCCGCCTCCGGATCGAGGTGGAAGGATTGCGGGTCGTAGGCGCGGGCGAACGCGATGATCGCCTCGGCGCTGAACGGGTAGGGACCGAGATCGCGGGTCGCGCCGATCTCGGCATCGCGCAGGAACGGCAGGATCTCGGCATCCTCCGGCTCCGTGACCGGATCCGGTTCGCCGATCTGAACGGGGCGCGGGGGCAGGGGATCGGTGCCGCGCCGGGCCAGCATGAAGGTGAAGCGCTGGGTCAGCACGGTCTCACCGCGCTGGCTGCCGAGGGCGACCTCGGCGGTCACGAAGCCGAGCCCGGGCTTCGAGGCCGAGTCCCGCAGGCCCAGCACCCGGAAGGTCAACGTCAGGGCATCGCCCGGCAGCACCGGCGCGAGCCAGCGCAACTCGTCGATCCCCGGCGCGCCGAGCGACGAGCCGCCCCGGAACGGCCCCTGCTGGAGCAGCCGCATGCCGAGCGCGGCCGTATGCCAGCCCGAGCCGATCAGCCGGCCCGCGAAGGTCCCTGCCGCCGCTGCCTCGTCGAGGTGGAACGGCTGGAAGTCGAACGCCTTCGCGTAGCCCACGATGGCGTCGCGGGTGACCGTCAGCGGCTCGCCGACGATCACGTCACCGACGGAAAAGTCTTCGAGGGCGGGATCGGACATGGCGGGCGCGTCCAGGGATGATCAGTTGGCGAAGCGGAAGTGCAGCACGTCGCCGTCCTGCACCACGTACTCTTTGCCCTCCAGCCGAAGCTTGCCGGCGTCCCGGGCCCCGGCCTCGCCGTTCAGCGTCGTGTAGTCCTTGAACGCGATGGTCTCGGCCCGGATGAAGCCCTTCTCGAAATCGGAGTGGATCACCCCGGCGGCGCCCGGCGCACGGGTGCCCTTGGTGATCGTCCAGGCCCGGGCTTCCTTGGGGCCGACCGTGAAGTAGGTCACGAGGCCCAGAAGATCGTAGCCTGCGCGGATCACCCGGTTGAGGCCGGGCTCGGCCAGACCAACAGCCTCCAGGAACTCGGCCTGGTCGGCCTCGGGCATCACGGCGATCTCGCTCTCGATCTTGGCCGAGACCACCACCGCGATGGCGCCTTCCGCCTTGGCTCGGGCGAAGACCGCGTCCGAATAGGCGTTGCCCTTGTCGGCATCGCCCTCGTCGACGTTGCAGACGTAGAGCACCGGCTTGGCGGTCATCAGGCCGAGCGACTGGAACAGCTTCTCCTCGTCGGGCTTGCGCTCCACGAGGCGGGCAGGCTTCCCTTCGCGCAGCAGCGGCAGGGCGCGGTTGACGAGGTCGAGGCTCTCCTTGGCCTCCTTGTCGGCACCCTTGGCCTTCTTCTCCAGGGCGACGGCGCGGCGCTCCAGGCTGTCGAGGTCGGCCAGCATCAGCTCGGTCTCGATGGTCTCGATGTCGGCGGCCGGATCGACCTTGCCCTCCACGTGGGTGACGTCGCCGTCCGTGAAGCAGCGGACCACGTGGGCGATGGCGTCGACCTCGCGGATATTGGCCAGGAACTGATTGCCCAGGCCCTCACCCTTCGAGGCGCCGCGCACGAGGCCGGCGATGTCTACGAAGGTCAGCCGCGTCGGGATTTTTTCTTTGGACGCGGCGATGCGGACGAGGTCGTCGAGCCGCGGATCGGGCACCGCCACCTCGCCGACATTCGGCTCGATGGTGCAGAACGGGTAATTGGCCGCCTGGGCGGCCGCCGTCTGCGTCAGCGCGTTGAAGAGGGTCGACTTGCCAACGTTCGGCAGGCCGACGATGCCGCATTTGAAGCCCATGGATCGGTCCTAGTGTTCGGTCACGACGGCCTCGGGGCCGACCATGAAGGGGTTGAGGATGGTGGTGCCGCGGACCGTGCGGTCGTGCTGGTAATCCTCTGAGAGAAGATAGCGGCACCCGGCGCGCGTCGCAGCTGCGAGAATGATGCAATCCCACCACTGGAAGGTCGTCTCGGTCCGGCTCGACCAAGCCCGCGTGATGAGTTCGAGATCGGTTGCGCCCTGTGAAAAGGGTTGCGAGTCCAGTGTCATCCGCCGCAATTCCGCGCTGGCGACGACGACCTTCCCGCGCAGGACCGCGTTGTGAATCTCGCCGATCACCTGCGGACTCACGACGAGGGCCTCGCTGGCCGCGAGCGTTGCAAGCCAATGCGTGGCTGTCTGCTGCTTGTCCGGGAAACGATCATCGCGGGCATACAGGAACACGTTCGTATCGACGAAGACCAGATCAGTCGTCATCGTACAGCTGGTCTCGGGTCGGAGCCTTCCCGTTCTCGTCCAGAACGTGGAGGGGCGGTCCGGCCAGGAACCGCTCGATCGCCTCGAGCTGCGTCAGCCGCCGGCCGACACGCTGCTCGACGGCCTCGGCGATGAAGCGCGACAGGCTCTTGCCGTCGCGCGCGTCCGCGACCCGCGCCCGTTGGAGCAGGGCCTCGTTCATCGTCACGGTGACGTTCTTCATGGCAGCCTTCACGGCCGATCCATATCGTGTCCCCGTGTTTTCGTGTCAATTTTTCGCAGCCAGCGTCTTCACCTCATCCCAGCCGCGACCCGCCATGGCGAGGTGGACCTTGTTCTGGAAGCTCGCATCTTCTCCTACCGCCAGCAGGGCGGCGTGGTCGGCGACCGCGTGGCAAAGATCCTCGACCCAGGGCTGCTCGGCCTTGCCGAAATCGTTGAGCACGTAAGCGTGCACCAGCGCCTTGTCGCCGGGATGGCCGATGCCGAGCCGGACCCGGCGATACTCGTTGCCGCATTGCGCCGTGATCGAGCGCAGTCCGTTATGGCCGGCATTGCCGCCGCCGCGCTTCACCCGGAGCTTGGCCGGGGCGAGGTCGAGCTCGTCGTGGAGCACGATCACGTCGGCCAGCGGAATCTTGTAGAAGCGCTGCGCCTCCGCGACCGCCCGGCCGGACTCGTTCATGAAGGTCGAGGGCTTCAGCAGAATCGCCCGCTCGGTGCCCAGCACCACCTCGGCGGCCTCGCCCTGGAAGCGGTGGCGGAACGGGCTCGCCCGGTGCTGGCGGGCGATCGCGTCGATGGCCAGGAAGCCGATATTGTGCCGGTTGCCCGCATAGCGCGCGCCCGGATTTCCGAGGCCGACGATCAGCCGCATGGTGGTTGCATCCCTTTGAGGCCGCGGTCTGTGGCACGCTTCCGCGCGGGACGCACCCCCATGCAGAATCCTCGCGGAAGTCACCGGATCGCGTTTCCCCGGTGCGCCAGCGCACGGCAGCCCGTGAACCCGAGGCAGACTATCCCCGTTGAGATGTCACATTCGGCCAAGCAAAGCCCGAGTGATCAAGACCGCCGCACCGACGATCTTCCTCACCCGACACGGTTGACCGGATGACTTCCCACTGAAGTCAACCGAAGACGTTCGGAGATCATCATGACCATTCGCATGCTCGCCGCCGCCGCCCTCGCCGCCGCAATTGCCACACCGGCCCTCGCGCAGGGCCTGGATTCGAAGCACTCGCCCTATCCCGCCTCCGCCTATTCGGGCTGGGTCGGCAACGCCACGGTGGCGTCGCAGGCCCCCGCCCCCTACGGCCGGCCGCTCGCCTATCGCTACGCCGGCCCGCATGCCGGCGGCCCGGCCAACGCCCTGCCGCGGTTTTGACGCGACCGGGATCCAGGTTTCAAAAGGGCTCAGCCCTTTGACGGGTTCTCAGGGCTGAGCCCTGGGATCTCTGGCTCTGGGATGTTCTCCAGGGCTCCGCTCTGGACCCGCGAAAGGTCTCGACCTTTCGAAACCATAACAGGTGCGCCCCCGCGGATCTCGCCCGGCCGCAGAGTCCCAACCAGCAGATCCACCTGGCTCACGAGCCGGACGAGCGATTGCCCCCGGTCGAGGGCAGGCTGCTCCGGCAGCGGCCGGTCCTCGCCCAAAGCCGCCAGGGTCGCGGCGATCCAGGCCCGCCATGGTTCCGCCGAGGGGTCCACGGCCTCGGGGGCGTGCCGCAGCACGGTGAGCCGGGCGCTGATCCGGCGCAGGGTCGCGTCAGCAACCAGGGCGGATTCAACCTCCGGATGGTGGCCGGCCCGGGGCTGCTGCAGGGCGCGGGACAGCGCCGCCTCCAGATCGTTGAGGGCGAGGCCGGCCGCGCGGGCGCCGGCCAGGATCGCGGCCTCCCGCTCCGATCCGGTGGGTGCGCGCAGCACGGCCTGCGCGAAAACCGCATGGGCCTTGAGCGCGCGGCGCAATTCCTGGCGGACCTGATCGGGCTCCCAGATCGGCCAGAGCACGAGGCAGCTCGCCACCGCGATCACACCGCCCAGGACCGTGAAGCCGCCCCGCATGGCGACGATCTCCCAGGAGCTGTGGCCGGGCTCCAGGAGCTCGACCAGCAGCACCACGAGGGGCGTCAGGCAGGCGATGAAGAAGCCGTAGGAGATCTGGCGGGCCGCAAAGCCCACGATCGAGAGCACGAGGATCAGCCCCGCCTCCGCCAGCGGGGTCGTGGCGTAGTAGGCCAGCACCGCCCCCACAAGGCCGCCCAGCACCGTGCCGCCGATCCGCTCCAGGGCGCGCTGCCACGTCGCCGCGTAGAAGGGCTGCATGGTCAACACCACGGTCATCACCAGCCAGTGCGTGAAGGCGCCCGCGTAGCTCAGCGTCGCGGCGAGCGCCGGGGCCGAGACTGCACTGGCCCGCAGGGCATGGCGCAGGTTGGGCGAGGCCAGGGTGAAGTTCTGCCGCAGCGGTCCGAGATAGCGGGTCCACCGGCCCAGACTGCCGCCCTCCATCAGCGTGCCGCCGGGGCGATAACCCTCCGGGGTCGAAAGCTTGGCGCCGATCCGCACGCGCCCGACGATCCGCTCGGCCAGCCGCGCCAGGGTCGGATCCTCCGCCAGGCCCTCAGCCGTCCGGGCGATGGAATGCTCCAGGCGGGCAAGGTCGAGGGCGACATCGTCGCGGATCGCCCGCGCGATGGTCACCAGCAGGGGGCGCAGGCGCCGCAGGAAGACCTTCGCGAGGGTCCGGCGGTGCGCATCCGGGCGGCTGTCGATCAACTCACCGACCGCGATCAGAGCCGAAAAAATCTGCTCGGCGCTTTCCAGGCGCAGCAGCGCCTGGGCGGTCCGGTCGGAAACGCGCTCGCGCGAGCGGGCGAGGTCGAGGATCATCGCCCGCGCGGTCTCGATGCTCGTCCGCACGCCGCGGCGGTGGCCGCGCGCGTGGCCGTCGAAGGCCTCGGTGTCGGGCTCCGGCAGGGCGATGAGCCGTTCGAGGTCGCCGCACAGCCGAGCGAGGTCGCGCCAGACCTCCGCCACCGCCCGGTGTGCCGGCCGGTAGGGGTGCAGCCGCCAGATCACCAGGGCCAGGAACGTCGCCCAGAGGCCGCCGGCCGCAAACATCAGCACGGTGGTGCCGGCCTGCTCCAGGGTGAGCGGCCGGTCGAGGGCGATGCATAGCACCACCACGAGGACGTTGCCGGCCGCCTGCGCCTGCACGCTCCAGACCCGGGCGTACGAGCAGGCGAAGATCAGCGCGCAGGCCACCGGGACGACGACGGCCAAGCCCAGTGGCTGGATCAGGCCGAGCCCGGCCCAGAGCAGGCCGCCCAGCACCGAGAAGGCGGTGAGCACCCGCAGGCGCACCCGCATCGGCCCGCCATTGTCGCAGAAGCAGGCGAGGTTGGCGGCGAGCGCCATGGTCAGCAGCGGCGGCCATTGCAGCCAGATGTTGATCAGGATGACCACGCCGAACGCGAAGGCGGCGCGCACGCCCTCCACGAGCCGCACGTTCCGCAGGTCGAGTCCGGTCGGCAGGCGGCGCAGGTCGGCGCCGGGGCGGTTCAGGCTGCCCCGGCCGGCGGCGATCCGGCGGCGGCGGACGCGCGCGGGCGGCGAGGCTGGGGGACGGGATGCTGTCGGACTCGGGGCGGACAAGCGCGGTCTCCGGACGCGGGCGTGACGCCCCGGCATGAACCGGTGCCCGGCCTGTCCAAATCCAGCCGGCGGCGCAAGCCCCTTTCGGGCGCGATGGGCCTTCTCGTACGCTCGGGCTTGCGGCCGTGAAGCACACTAGCCGATGTCGCACGCTGCCGGCTGCGCGCTCATAGCCACTCACCAGCTTGGTTGCGGGGCGTTGAGAGGCGATCGCGAGACCGCTCCTTCCTGACGTCCCGTGGCCTGAGATCGTATTGCTGCTGTGGTCTGAGCCAACCAGGTCGAAGGGTGGTCGCCCACGAAGTTCTGACCGCGCAGCTCTGGCTGGCATCCTGTCCGTGCTCCGCTCGGGCATGCCCTGGGATTTGCTTTCGCGCGAGATTGGCCGCGGTTCGGACATGACCAGTTGGCAACGCTTGCGCGACTGGCAGAAGGCCGGGGTGTGGGACCGCCTGTAACATACGTTGAGCGAACAAGAAGCCCATGCCCAACCGCAAGCCGGTGCTGGCCTTGAGGCATTCCTGTACAAATACCGCAATCTGGTCGAGCACTTCGTCAGCAAGATCAGACACTTCCGCGCTGACGCTACGCCAAGGATACTGTATGGTCCCGGGATGTGGTGTGACAGATCGATCCTGAAGTGTTCGGGCTCTTTGGTCCAGACCTGAAGGACATGCTCGTAGGGCGTTAGGCCGCGCAGGGGCTTTAGCCGACGGGCATGGTTGTAGGCGTCGACGAACAGTTGCAGGTGCGCCTGAAGCTGTTCGCGGGTCTCGTAGTGGTAGCGCTTGACCGTGGCGTCCTTGATGGTGCGGTTCATCCGCTCGACTTGACCGTTGGTCCAGGGATGGTTGGGCTTGGTCAGGTGATGCTTGATGCCGTGCTCGTGGCAGCCGCGATCGAACATGTGCCGGCTGTAGAGGGCTGTCGGGCCTGAGCGGTTGCGCGCAGCATGGCAGAATTGCACCCCGTTGTCGGTCAACACCATGTTGATCTTGTACGGCACGAACGCGACCAGCGCGCGGAGGAAGCCAGATGCTGTTAGCGATTGGCTTTCGCTTCCAGCTTGGCGAAGGCCAACTTCGAGGTTCGGTCGATGGCCATAAACAGGTAGAGCTTGCTCTTTTCTGTCCTGACCTCGGCGATATGGATGTGCATGTAGCCGATAGGGTTAATCGGCAAAGCGCTTCTTCTTGGGCCTGTCGCCCCCGATTTCTGGCAGGCGGTTGATGCCGTGCCGCTCAAGGCAACGGTGCAACGACGAGCGGGTCAGATGCGGGATCGTGGGCTGTAGCCCGTAGAGGCAGTCATCCAGCGGCAACAGCGTGTGCCCTCGGAAGGCCACGATGACGGCTTCCTCCTCTGGGGTCAGGACCGTCGAACGGGGCTGCTTCGGCCCCATGGCGTCATCACCTATCGTCTGCCGAGTTCGCTACTTCTGGATCATCCTCGGGCTGACGCCGTAGCGTTTGGCCGCCGCTCTCACGCTCTCTTGACGTAGCTGTATTGCGCGACGGATCGCCTCCGTCGTGCGGGCGCTGCCGTGGAGAATTTGGCCCATAGCGCATCCCTCGCCGCATGGTGGTCAACCGTACAACCACACCGCAGCATCAAACATCTAGCGCTACTCTATTAGATTGATCTCGGGGTGGTCAGTTGATGATGGCCTTACAATGCGGGCAGCGCCACGCCTGTGATTCGGCCGAGATGGCCTGTCGGACCGCCGGCATCAACGGTTGAGGCGGCGGGTAACCACTTCTTTTTTCCGCCTCGCTGCAGCGAGGCGGCGGAATCACAGAAAAGCGTAAGCCATCGTCGTCATCAGCGCATACCAGTGTGGCCTTGTCAAGAATCGGTCCTCGAAGTAGTCGAGACCAAGCTCCTCTTTCATCTGCTGATGGGCCTGTTCGCCGATCCGGCGGGCCTTGATCAAGCCGATCAGCATCTTGAGCGTGGCCTCGGCCGACAGGTTAGAGAGATTGTATTTGCGCTCGCCCGAGGTCCGCTCCTTGCGCACCAGCAAGTCTTCCTTGTTGGCCAGGCACCG
>NZ_JALNUM010000155.1:0-12031 GCF_026540795.1 Methylobacterium sp. GC_Met_2 | reverse complement strand
GGGGAAATGGCGCCGAGCCTACTTATGCTTGGCCACCTGGGCCTTCGCAGCCTCCAGGACCTTCTCGGGGGTAAACCCGAACTTGGTCTGGAGATCCTTGATCGGCGCCGAGGCGCCGAACGTGTGCATGCCGATGATCGCGCCCTCGGAGCCGGCATAGCGGTCCCAGCCGATCACGCTGCCCTGCTCGACCGCCACCCGCGCCTTCACGGCGGGCGGCAGAACCGATTCACGATAGGCTTGGTCCTGCCGCTCGAACAGCTCCCAGGACGGCATCGACACCACCCGGGCCTTCACGCCGTCCGCCGTCAGCGCCTCGTAGGCACCGACACAGAGCTGCACCTCGGATCCGGCGCCCAGCAGGATCACGTCGGGCGTGCCCTCGCAATCGGCCAGCACGTACCCGCCCTTCGCGGTGCCCGAAGCCGCGCCGAACTTCGTGCGGTCCAGGGTCGGCAGCGGCTGGCGGGAGAGCGCCAGCACCACGGGCTGGTTCTTCGACGAAAAAATAACCCGGTAGGCCTCGGCGACCTCGTTGGCGTCGGCCGGGCGGAGAGTGATGAGCCCTGGAATGCAGCGCAGTGACAGGAGCTGTTCCACCGGCTGGTGGGTCGGCCCGTCCTCGCCCACGCCGATCGAATCGTGGGTGAAGATGTGGAAGACCGGCAATTCCATCAGCGCGGCCAGTCGGATCGGCGGGCGCATGTAGTCGGCGAAGACCAGGAAGGTCGCGCCGTAGGCCCGAAGCCCCGAGAGGCCGAGGCCGTTCACAATCGAGCCCATGGCGTGCTCGCGGACGCCGAAATGCAGGTTGCGGCCGCCCGGCGAGAACGGGCCGAGTGAGCCCGCGCCATCGAAAGTCAGGTTCGACTTGTTGGACGGCGCCAGATCCGCTGAGCCGCCGAGCAGGAACGGCACGTGCTGGGCGATAGCGTTCAGCACCTTGCCGGAGGATTCGCGGGTGGCGAGTCCCTTGGCGTCGGGCTCGAAGACCGGGATGTCCTTGTCCCAGCCCTCCGGCAGGCGGCCCTCCAGCAGAGCGTTCAGGTCTTCGGCGTGGTCGGCATCGGCCTCCTTCGCCTTGCCGAGCAGGCCCTGCCACGCAGCGTAGAGGGCCGCACCTCGCTTACCGATCCCATTGCGGAAATTCTCCTCAACCCCATCCGGGACGAGGAACTGGGCATCCTCCGGCCAGCCATAGGCACGCTTGGCGCCCTTCACCTCGTCCGGGCCGAGCGCGTCCGAATGGGCCTTCGGGGTGCCCTGCTTGTTCGGCGCGCCGTAGCCGATCACCGACTTGACGATGATCAGCGTCGGCCGGTCGTCGGTAGCGAGGAACGCCTCGATCGAGCCGGCGAGCGCCGGTACGTCGTTGGCGTCAGCGACGCGCAGCACCTGCCAGCCATAGGCCAGGAACCGGGTCGCCACCTCTTCGCCGAAGGCGAGTTCGGTGTGACCCTCGATGGTGATGGTGTTGTCGTCGTAGATCCAGCAGAGGTTGCCGAGCCGCAGATGGCCGGCGAGCGACGCGGCCTCCGAGGCCACGCCCTCCATCAGGTCGCCGTCCGAGCAGATCGCGTAGACGTTGTAGTCGAACAGCGGCAAGCCGGGCCGGTTCAGGTGCTGGCTCAGATAACGGCTGCCCATCGCCATGCCCACTGAGTTGGCCACGCCCTGACCGAGCGGCCCGGTGGTGGTCTCGACGCCGGTGGTGAAATGGTATTCCGGATGGCCCGGCGTCCGGCTGTCGAGCTGCCGGAACTTCTTGATATCTTCCAGCGTGACTGCCGGGGCGTTGCCGCCGTCGCCTTCGGCAACGCCTGCCAGATGCAGCAGCCCGTAGAGCAGCATCGAGGCATGGCCGCAGGACAGCACGAACCGGTCGCGGTTCGGCCAGTGCGGATGCGCCGGGTCGTAGCGCAGGTAACGGTTCCACAGGGTGTAGGCGACGGGCGCGAGGCCCATGGGCGCCCCGGCATGGCCCGAATTGGCCTTCTGCACCGCGTCGATCGCGAGCGTGCGAATCGTGTTGATGCTGAGCGTATCGATCTCAGCGAGGGCCGCCTTGGCGGGAGTGTCAGCGCCGCTCATGGTTTTACGTCTTCCAGTTCGCCTTGCGCATGCCGCTTGTCGGCTTCGCGCTGCCGCAGGACGGCGGGGGGAGCTCCGTTGCCCTTACCACCCTGCCGATCCGCCGGCCCTTCGCCGCGCGTATAGCTGAGGAGCGTGTTGACCAGCGCCACATGGGTGAAGGCCTGCGGGAAGTTACCCACAAGGCGCTTGGCTTGCACGTCGTATTCCTCGCTGACGAGGCCGAGATCGGTGCAGATGCCGATCAGGCGCTCGATGATCGCCCGCGCTTCGTCCCGCCGGCCGAGACCGATCAGGTTGTCGGCGTACCAGAAGGTGCAGGGCAGGAACGCGCCTTCGTTGCCCGAGAGGCCGTCGGTGGTCTGGCCCTCGGTCTCGTAGCGCAGGATGAAGCCGTCCCGCATCAGGCCCTTGCCGATCGCCTCGACGGTGCCGACCACCCGGGGATCGTCCTGCGGCAGGAAGCCGGTATGGGCGATCAGCAGTAGGCTCGCGTCCAGCGCCTTCGCGCCGTAGGACTGGACGAAGCTGTTGAGTTCGGGATCGAACCCCTTCTCGCAGACCTCGGCGTGAATAGCGTCTCTGACCGCACGCCAGCGCTTCGCGTGCTCCTCGGTGGCGCCCGATTCGTGCATCTCATGCATCCGCAGCGCCCGGTCGAACGCCACCCAGGCCATCACCTTCGAGTGGGTGAAGTGGCGCGGCCCGCCGCGCACCTCCCAGATCCCCTCATCGGGCTGATGCCAGGCCCTCTCCAAATGTCCGAGGATCGCGAGGCCGACGCGCAGGCCGTCTTCGCTCACCGGCAGGCCGCGGGCATGGGCTTGATAGAGCGCGTCGAACAACTCGCCGTAGACGTCGAGTTGGAACTGACCGGCAGCGGCATTGCCGATCCGCACGGGCTTCGAATTCTCGTAGCCGGGCAGCCAGTCGAGTTCGATCTCGGGGAGCAGCCGCTCGCCGCCGATGCCGTACAGAATATGCGCCTGCTCGGGGTTTCCGGCGACGGCCCGCTGGAGCCAGCCGAGCCAATCGGCGGCCTCGTCGATATAGCCGCCATCCATCAGGGCGATCAGCGTCAGCGTCGAATCGCGCAGCCAGCAGAACCGGTAATCCCAGTTGCGCTCGCCGCCGAGCCCCTCCGGCAGGGAGGCGGTGGGTGCCGCCACGATGCCGCCGGTCGGCTCGTAGATCAGCGCCTTCAGGGTCAGAAGCGAGCGCTGCAGCATCCGATCCCAGGCGGTCCCACCGGCGGCGCGGCTCGACCAATCGCGCCAATGCCGGTCGGTGGCGTCCAGCGCCCTGCGGGGCTCGATCGCCACCGGATCGTCTTCGTGGGAGGGGCCATAGCTTAAAACGAAGCGGTGCTTGTCGCCGGCTTGGACGGTGAATTCGGCCACGGTCGTTTGCGCATCCGAACCTTTGAGGTGAACATCGGTGCGCAGCACCACCTTGTGGGGCCCCGAGACGGCACGCAGGTCGCCGAGTTCCGAGCGGGACACCCAGGGCACCGCCGAGCCGTAATCGAACCGGACCGCCATCTCCATCCGCATGGCGACGCGGCCGTGGACGCCCTCCACAAGCCGCACGAGGTGCGATCCGTCGCCGACCGGCATGAAATCGGTGACCAGCACCTCGCCCTGCCGGGTGATGTGCCGGGTCTCCAGCACGAGGCTGCCTGGCCGGTAGGCCCAACGGCTCTCGACATGCTCGGCCTCGGGAAAGATCTTCCAGAATCCGTGCGCCTCGGTCCCCAGCAAGCTGGTGAACAGGGCGGCCGCATCGAAGCGCGGCCAGCACAGCCAATCGACGCTACCCCGGCGGCTGATCAGCGCCGCGCTGCGGCAATCGCCGACGAGCGCGTAATCCTCGATGCGTGCAGCCATTCGGCCCCGGCTCCAGCCAGCGGCCGGAAACCCAGACCGTCTGCCGCAACGCACCTAGAACAGCGGCCCCACAGATCCAGAGGTCTGTTCAGTCGAGTTTGGAGACGCCGGGTCCGCACCAGCCTCTCAGCGCAGGCATTCGGCCACCGCCAGCGAGACGGAACCCCGGACCACCGCGGCGCCATTGCGCATGAGCTCGGCGGCGTCGCCGATGACACGGGTGGCCGGTGCCAGGGTATCGGTCACCGATTCGGTCACTGCATCGGCGACGGCATCTGCGAACGGCAGGGCTTGCCCCGGGATCGCGTCGCGTCCGGCTACATCCGCGGCCTCAGCGTGGGCTGCGGCGAACGGATCGGTGCCGCGCAGGGGCGTCTCCGGGCACCGGCGTCCCGGGCAGGGGCGCCGGTTCGCGGCGAGACGCGGCGCCGGACGGACCACGGCGGCGACGTGGGGCTGCGGACCAGCCACCTTCGACGCCGAATCGCTGATCGGAAACGCTTCGGCGAAGGCCAGGGTCGCGGGGAGGCGGCCCGGCGCGGCGGCAATGGTGGGCACCGGCGCGAACGACGTCCCGGTGGCCGCAGACGCGACCGGCGCGAGGGATTCCGTGGTGAGCGGATCGGACAGGGCGCGTTCCGCCAGCGCCGCAGGGTTCGGATCCGAGGACGGGCAGTAGAACGATGCCACGCCCAGAAGGGCGATCACCGCCAAGGTCGGCAGGAACGGCATCGTGACGCGGGCTGCGCCGGCCTCCGTGAGAGCGGGCTGATCTGGCCTGCGCATCCGAATCACCGATCACCTCGTCCGCTCCGACACATCCAGGGAGCCCCCGCATTGCGGCGGAAGCTAGACCATTTCTTTTCGCGGGCGTTGCAGGCCGGTGCAGATCGGCGGGGGATGACGCGGGATCCCGCTTTTCCATAGGATCGGGCAGGGGGCATACACCTTGCTTGCCTGGGTGGGCCCGGTTCGGGCCAACCTGCCCCGAACCGGGCTCCGATGACCGAAACAAGCCTAACCGTCGCCGTGATCGACCCGAGCCGCGCCCGCGCGGCGATTCTGGAGGAGGGCTTGCGCGCGGCTGGCGTCGGCCGCGTGGTCGTCATCCCCGACACCGCCGACCTGATGGAGCGTGTGACCGCCCTCAAGCCCGACGTGGTGGTGATCCATCTGGAGAGCCCGAGCCGGGACATTCTGGAGCAGATGTCGGGGGTGTCGCGGCAGGTCGAGCGGCCGGTGGCGATGTTCGTCGACCGCTCGGACACGACCATGATGCAGGCCGCCGTCGATGCCGGGATCTCGGCCTACGTGGTCGACGGGCTGCGGGCCGAGCGGATCAAGTCGATCCTCGACATCGCGATCCTGCGCTTCAACGCCTTCGCCCGGCTTCAGCGGGAGCTCACCGAGGCGCGGGGCGAACTCGCCGACCGCAAGCTGATCGAACGCGCCAAGGGCATCCTGATGAGCATGAAGGGTCTCACGGAGGACGAGGCCTACAAGCAGCTGCGTCGCAAAGCCATGAACGAGAAGCGCAAGATCGCCGACATCGCCCGCGCGATCGTCACCACCGCGGACCTGCTCGGATGAGGCTACAACTTGGCTACGTCCCGCTCTGCGATGCCGCGCCGCTGATCGTGGCGCACGAACTGGGCTTCGCCCGGACCGAGGGCCTCGAACTCGACCTCACCGCCGAGCCCTCCTGGGCAACGTTGCGCGACCGCTTGGCGTTGGGCCATCTCGACGGCGCCCATATGCTGGCACCGCTGGCGCTGGCGAGCCGGCTTGGCCTGTCTGGGCCACCCTCGGAGCTGATCGTGCCGATGCAGCTCAGCGTCAATGGCAACGCGATCACCCTTGCGCGGAGCCTCTGGGACGCGATGGCCCCGGAATGCGAGGAACCCGCCGAGATCGCCCGCGCCTTCGCCCACGTCGCCGAAGAACGGCGCGCGGCGGGCCGGCCGCTGACGCTGGGTACCGTCCACCCATTCTCGTGCCACAGCTATCAGTTGCGGCTGTTCGCCGAGGCCGGCGGCCTCGATCCGGCGGCGTTCCGCACAGTCGTGGTGCCGCCCCAGTACAGCGTCGAGACCCTGGCGCGGGGCCTCGTGGACGGCTTCTGTGCGGGCGCCCCGTGGAACGACGTGGCCGCCGCCGCGGGACACGGTCGCATCGCGGTGCTCGGCAGCGCCCTGGCGCCGGATGCCCCCGAGAAGGTGCTCGCCGTCTCCGAACGTCTCGATGGCACGATCCTGCCGCTGGTTCGCGCGGTGGCGCGGGCCGGGCGATGGTGTGCCGATCCCCAGAACCGTGGAGAGCTGATCAACCGCCTCGCCCGCCGGCCCTACCTCGATCTCGACGCGACCATCATCGCCCGCACATTCGCGGTCGGATCGGCCGATTCGCCCGTTGCCGGTGCTGGGCCGACGTTCGGCGCCGCGATTCAGGAGCCGCGGCCGGCGGATGCGGGGTGGCTTCTTGCGCAGATGCAGGCCGCGCGTCAGATCGCGGATCGGACCGCCCTCGAAGACGCGATCCAGACCATCTACAGGCCGGATCTCTACCGTGCCGCGACAGCGGAACTTTAGCCGAGCGACAGCCCGCCGCTTTCGTCGCCAATAAGTGCCGCCGCGCCGGGAAAGTTCGGAACGTCGGACAGCGTGGCCCGTTGTGTCTGCGCCATGCCCGGATGCCGCAAACTCGATACTGGCTCTTATTCGTCGCATCCTCGGATGCGAGATGAGCTTCGTCGTCACATCTATCGGGGCGGCAGGCCTCCCCGGGCGAACAACGACAATCGGCGCGCCTGCATGAATCGCGGATGGTATTGGGCCCTCATGATCGGGGCGATGCCGACCATTGGCCTGCTGGCCGTCCTGTCGGTGCTCATCTGACGGTCGGACCGGTCCGAAATCGCCCTTTCCTCGACGACATTCTGCGCACCCGCGACTGCCCAACGGCAGTGCGTTCCGGCCAATTTTATCCCTCACCTCATACTGACCGCAACGCGGTGGCGCACGTTCGGTAGCATTGGCCCAATTGTAGCCCGTGCTGTCGGCGTTGCGCCTGATCATTTGACCGCCAGCGCCCGATTTTTGTGCAGCGTACGTCGCGCGCCAAGACCCATTGCGTTCCGCAACCCGACTGCTCGTCAGATGCCCGTAGCGGCGCATCGAGCCGATCGTCGATCTGGCACAAAAGCTGCTTCACATCAGACGTCCGTCAACGGCGACGGGCAGCGCCGTCAGCGAGGCCGCTGATCCGGTCCTCCTGAGGCTCGAAGCCCGCTGGGAGATCACCGGCAGCGGCTTTTTCGTGGGCGGTCCGCCAACGACCCTGCAATCGAGGTTCCAGACGCGATCGAGCGATGGCGACATCTCCTAGCGAACCACGCATACACGATGCGCGCGCCGAGACCGGCTTGCCGCGCGAGAGACTGGTCGTAATCGGCAACGGCATGGCCTCGCTGCGCTTCCTGGAGCGCTTGACCGAGGGATGTCCCGGCCGGTTCGACGTAACCTGCGTCGGGGCCGAACCTCAGGCTGCCTATAACCGGGTCCTGCTTTCCTCGCTGCTTGGCGGCGAGGTCGACGAGGCGGCCTGCGCATTCCGCGGACTCGATTGGTACGCGGCTCACGGGATTCGCCTGATCACCGGCGCGCCCGTCACGCAGATCGACCGGGAGAACGGGCTGGTCGTCGTGGGCGAGACTCACGTCCTGCCCTTCGACAAGCTCGTCCTTGCGGTTGGGTCCCTGCCGATCCGCCTGCCGAAGCCCGGCATGGATCTCCCCGGAATCATCACGTTTCGCGACCTCGCCGACGTCGCAGCGATCCGCAGAGCAGCGGTGCAGCATGCCCGCGCGATCGTCATCGGCGGCGGCCTGCTGGGCCTCGAAGCCGCGGTCGGCCTCGCGCGTCTCGGCGTCGGCACGACCCTGCTTCACGTCATGGACCGGCTGATGGAACGCCAGCTCGATCATCACGCCGCCGGGCTGGTGAAGTGCGCCATGGAGTCCCGCGGCGTGCGGGTCATACTCCAGGCCGATACCGCTCGGGTCGAGGGCGACAATCGGGTCGAGCGCCTTATCCTGGCAGACGGCACCGTCCTCCCGGCCGATCTCGTGGTGATGTCGGTGGGCGTGCGTCCCTCGATGGCGCTGGCGCAGGCCGCCGGGCTCGCGACCGGCCGCGGCATCACGGTCGATGACCGGATGACCACCTCCGATGCGCGCATCTTCGCCCTCGGCGAGTGCGCCGAGCATCGCGGTATGGTCTACGGCCTCGTCGAGCCCGCCTACGAGCACGCCGACACGCTGGCCCGCCACCTCGCCGGCCAGCCGGCCGAGTACCGGGGCACGGCCCTGTCCACGAGCCTCAAGGTGTCCGGCCTGCCGGTCTTCTCGGCCGGGATCGTGGATACGCCGGACGATGCCGAGGCGATCGTGCTCTCGGATCCCGGCGCAGGACTCTACCGCAAGTTGCTGGTGCGGGAGGGCAAGCTGATCGGCGCCGTGTTCGTGGGCGACATCGCGGAGCAGGCGGCCTGCAAGCGCCTGATCCGCACGGGTGATCCGATCGAAAACGTGGACGACTTGATGTTCGGGTGCCCCGCGCCCGAGCCGCTGGCCGCTTAGGGAGGCACGGGATGTCCGAGACCATCACCCAGACCGCCGCGGACGCATTCGAGGCCGAGCAGAAGCGCTATCTCGAAGGCTTCGCATCCGGCATCGCCGCCGTGCGCCTGACCGGAGGCCTGGCAGGCGGCGGGGCAGGGGCCTCCGCCCCGCCCGCCGAACCGACCGGCCCGGACGCGATTCACATCAAGGCGCAGGACAAGACCGTCAAGGACGGCGGCAAGCTCTGCGAGCAGGAGAAGTGGAAGCGCGCCGAGAGCCCGTTCGACGGCCATAACCGCCTGATCCAGGAGGCCGCAGCCGGCAAGCAGCCCAAGCCCGAGGACAATTTCCGCTGGCGTTACCACGGGATGTTCTGGGTGGCGCCCAATCAGGTTTCGTACATGTGCCGGATGCGGATCCCCAACGGGATCCTGCACCATTGGCAGTTCGCGGGCGTCGCCGACCTCGCCGACCAGCATGGCGGCGGCTACGTCCACGTGACGACCCGGGCCAATTTGCAGGTGCGGGAGATCAGCCCCGAGCACGCCCAGCCCTTCCTCGACGGGCTTACCGATATCGGCCTCACGGCACAGGGTTCGGGCGCGGACAACATCCGCAACGTCACCGGATCGTCGACCGCCGGCATCGACGTTCAGGAGTTGCTGGACACGCGCCCGCTGGCCAAGTCCTGGCACAACTGGATCCTCAACGACCGCTCGCTTTACGGCCTGCCGCGCAAGTTCAACGTCGCCTTCGACGGTAGCGGCGTGATGCCGACCCTGGAGGAGACCAACGATATCGGCTTCCAGGCCGTGGAGGTGCTGGACGGCGCCGCCGTGCCGCCGGGCATCTACATGCGCCTCGTCCTCGGCGGCATCTCGGGCCACCGGGACCTCGCGCGCGACACCGGCATCGTGCTGAAGCCGGAGGATTGCAACGTGGTCGCCGACGCGATCATCCGGGTTTTCATCGAGAACGGCGATCGGACGAACCGCAACAAGAGCCGGATGAAGTACGTCCTCGACGCCTGGGGCTTCGACAAGTACCTCGCCGCCGTCGAGGACAAGCTCGGCCGCAAGTTCGACCGGGTCGCGCCAGAGCAGGTGGCGCCGCGTAAAGCCACCGACCGCTACGCCCATGTCGGCGTCCACGCCCAGAAGCAGCCGGGCCTCAACTGGATCGGCGTGGTCCTGCCGGTCGGCAAGATGACCAGCGATCAGGTCCGGGCGCTGGCCAAGATCGCGTCGGAATGCGGCGACGGCCAGATCCGCCTGACGGTCTGGCAGAACTTCATCTTCTCCGGCATTCCGGATGCGAAGGTCGCCGAGGTCGAGGCCCGCGTGGAAGCCCTCGGCCTCACCACCAAGGCTGCCGGCATCCGCTCCGGCCTAGTGGCCTGCACGGGCGCCCGCGGCTGCAAGTTCGCGGCCTCCGACACCAAGGGTCACGCCCTCGTCATCGCCGACCACATCGAGACGGCCATGCCGAACCTCGACGTGCCGGTGAACGTCCACCTCACTGGCTGCCATCACAGCTGCGCCCAGCACTACATCGGCGATATCGGGCTGATCGGCGCCAAGGTGGTCGTCTCGGAGGAGGGCGACACGGTCGAGGGCTACGACATCGTGGTCGGCGGCGGCTTTGCCGAGAACCCGAAGATCGGCACCGAGATCTGGAAGGCCGTCAAGGCCGAGGATTGCCCCTCCCGGGTGGAGGCGCTGCTGCGGGCCTATCTCGATCGCCGTCAGGGCCCGGAGGAGAGCTTCCAGGCCTTCACCAGCCGCACCGGCGCGGAGGCGCTCCGCGACGCCGCCGAGGACCAGCCCGCCCTGAAGGCCGCCGCATGACCCAGCACGTCTCGCCCCCCCTCGTCCTGATCCCCGAAACCGCGCCCTTCAACGAGGACCAGCGCGCTTGGCTGTCGGGCTATTTCGCAGCCTTGCTGGGCCCCGCCGTCGCGGGTGCGACGGCGCTCGCGCCAGGCGAAGGCCCTGCGACCGGGCCGAAATTGGCTGACAATGACGATGCGCCCTGGCACGACCCCTCCGTGCCGATCGGCGATCGGATGGCGATGGCCAAGGACCGCCCCGAGCCGCACAAGCTGATGGCCGCCATGGCGCAGCAGGATTGCGGCCAGTGCGGCTACAACTGCGCGGACTACGCCAACGCGATCTTCCTCAAGAACGAGGCGCGCCTGAACCTTTGCCAGCCCGGCGGCAAAGAGACCCTGCGCATGCTCAAGAAGCTGGACGAGGAGTTCGGCGCCGCCGGAGGCGCCCCTGCGGCCCCGAAAGCGGACGAAGACGCCCCGAAGGCGGCGGCCGATCTGGGCCCGCTGGGCTTCTGCCGCGAGAACCCGGTCGAGGCGCTGTTCCTATCCCGCCGCCGCCTCAACGATCCGGGCGGCGAGAAGGAGACATGGCACATCGAGATCGGCCTCGACGGAACGCCAATCCAGTACGAGGCCGGCGACTCGCTGGGCCTGTTCCCCGCCAACGCCCCGGCTCTGGTGGACGCGGTGATCGCGGAACTCGGCGCCCGGCCCGAACGGGTGATCGGGCAAAAGACCCTGCGGGAGCACCTGCTGATCAACTATGCGCTGGGTGCGGCTCCGGACAACCTCTACCAGCTCCTGTCGCTGCTCACCTCGGGCGCGGCCCGCAAGAAGGCGCAGGCGCTCGCCTCCGGCGAGGATCCGGACGGCGACGCCGCCTATCTCGACGTGCTCGGCGCCCTGCACAAGTTCCCGGGCGCCCGGCCCGACGCCGAGGTCTTTCTGGAGGCTTTGGATGAGTTGCAGCCGCGGCTCTACTCGATCTCGTCCTCGCCCAGGATGGATGTCGGCCGGGTTTCGCTGACCGTGGATGCGGTGCGTTACAACCACCGCTCGCGGCTGCGGCTCGGCGTTGCCTCGACCCATCTCGGCGAGCGTCTGCCCGAGCAGACGCGCGTGAAGATCTACCTTCAGAAAGCCCACGGCTTCGGCCTTCCGGAAGACCTGTCGAAGGATGTGATCATGTGCGGCCCCGGCACCGGCATCGCGCCGTTCCGGTCTTTTCTCCGCGAGCGCGCCGCCACGCAGGCGCCCGGCCGCAACTGGCTGTTCTACGGCCACCAGCGGCAGGCCAGCGACTTCTTCTACAAGGACGAGCTGACCAAGCTGAAGGATGACAAAGTGCTGACGCGCCTGTCCCTGGCATGGTCGCGCGACGGCACCGAGAAGACTTACGTCCAGGATCGGATGCGCGAGAAAGGCGCCGATCTGTGGAAGTGGCTGGAGGGCGGCGCCCATTTTTACGTCTGCGGCGATGCCAAGCGGATGGCCAAGGACGTCGAGCGGGCGATCATCGACGTGGCGGCGCAGCACGGGGGCAAGAGCCCGGAGGACGCGGTGGCATATCTCGCGGCGCTCAGGAAGGCCGGCCGGTATCAGGCG
>NZ_JALNUM010000154.1:0-12321 GCF_026540795.1 Methylobacterium sp. GC_Met_2 | reverse complement strand
TGGACGTGCGACTGGCTCCGGGCGTGCCGCATGTCGTCGAGGTGCGTCGCTCGGCCGACGGACTGCGGATCTGTGCTAAGGCGGTCGATGCAGTCGGCGCTTGGACGGCGCTGCTGGCGGCGTGAGAGGTCTGTGGCTCTGCTTGGCCACGTCGGAACCCTGACCCATCGGCGGATCGTTGGTTGGGCCTGGGACCCGGACGCGCCGGACGTGTCTCTATGGGTGCTGATCGGCATCACGGGACGCACGCTGGGCCGCTGCCGGGCCATTCAGTTTCGTGAGGATCTGGCGGTGGAGGGGATCGGCACCGGCTGGCACGGCTTCACGCTGGACCTGCCTGCAACCCTGCTATCACCACGCCAGGGCTACGAGATTAGCGTCCGCCGCGACGGCGACGGCGCGCATCTGCCCGGCTCGCCCTACGTGCTGGAGCCGGCAATCCGGGTCGTGCGGGAGCCCTAGATGATTGCGTTCCTGCGCCGCCTGCTGCGTCTCGCCTCCGTCCCAGATCCGACTTGGAGCGACGAGGCGATCGCCGCTTTCCTCACCGCCCCAACCGCGCCCATGCAGGAGATCCGTCCGCCGCAGCCCTCGAACGATGATCCGCTAAGCAGCATCAGTGAGGGCTTGGAGCGCGAACTGCGGGTGGCGGGGTTGATCCGCTGAGCTGCTACGAGACGATCGCTGCCTTGCTGCAGGTTGAGTGCTAGGGGCCGTCACCCAGTGCAGAAGGCCTACTCCCGAACGGGCTTCGGCTCTGACTTGGCAGCCCGCATCAGGCTCTGGATCGAGCGTGGCGGCCGGCCCGCCTTCTGGGCGATCTCGGCCTCCTGCTGCTCGATGAGAACGCGGGCTGGCTGATCGCCGTCCAAGCCACCCAGGATCTCCATCGGCACGCGCCGGTTCGAAGCACGACTGCCGTCCTCGAACACGACGTCGAACACGACGGAGCCTCGATCCTGAGGGTACTGCTTCACGCGCTTGGCCATGCTGGGCTGATACGCTGGCAAGCTTGGCAGCGCCAGATTGATGCCCGCGGTTGACTACATGATCGCACGAGAGGAGGCTCAGTGCGGGGGCGGCTACGGAGTTAGCCAACATGAGCGATTTCAGTCACATCCTGAACTGGAAGCTTCTCCGGGGTTCGCACAAGTTTCCCGGCCCTGACGGTGGCACCTGCATCAACGAAGCGGCAGTCTTGGCGTGCGGCTTCCCCTATCAGCGTGTCGGTTCGGTCAAAGCAATGCCGACCTGCTTCTCGCGCCCAATCTGTGGGCTCGCGATGCAGCTAAATGACAATGCGACGGATGCGCAGCGTCAGCGCCTGATACCGTTTGTGACCCGCCTGGCTTGTGCGGACACGGACGAAGTCGAGCACGAGCGGGAGCGCTACATCAACGCGTACCTCAACAGCGACAATTTATTTTCACCCGCACCGTGTCAGTTCGACTTCCAGCACGGTCTGGCGACTCTAGAAGGCGCGCTCGCTATCGGGCGGCAAGCCGATCCGCTCGACCCGGAGGAGGCAGCTAGTCGGCTGGAGACTGTACGCGCTTCAGCTAAACCGGCGACGAAGCGCACTGGCTTTTTGCCTGCGAAGCTGAAGGGATGGCTGGGCCTGTCGAAGGCGCTCGAAAGCGCCGAATGATAGCCTGGTAGAAGGCGACGCCGACCACTTCGCCCCTCTTGGAAGCCTAACCGGTATGCGGCTCAATCTTCTCCAGCGAGTGCGTCAGCCTATAGAACGATGAAGCTCCGGAATTCATCGCGGTGTGTGAGCAATTGGGCCAAGCGCCCCTGATTAGCATCAATGCTGATCATTTCCCGGGTTCGATCCTCGGGCGACAGGATTAGCATACCCAGGTCATGCCACGATCGGCGCAGCGCACCCTGTACGCTCGCGATGTCGCGCTCGACCCGTTCTAGATCAGCCATCGCCACCCTCAACGTTGACTTAACGGTGCCGCCCGGCCGACATGGGCGGTCACGGCCGCGCCAGCCTCGGCGAGTCGAGAGCCGGCAATTCAGGAGACCATCGCCGCGAGATAGACCCTGAAAAGCCAACAGCCCCTTCCCGGCAAGGAAGAGGCTGCTGAAAATCCTGAGGCCTGGTGGGGCCGACGTCACTGTCCCCCACAAGCCATGAGACCCCCCGGGGTGTCAAGACGGAACCTGTTTCCGTCAACGGGAAAGGCTTGCCTGGACCCTAGCCGCGGCCCGTGAGGGACCGGGTTCGATGTTTCACGCCACCATGCGGTCGGCGATCGACGGCGCGCGGACTCTCGCGCAGCTCGACGACCTGTCGCGTACCATCTGGCAGGCCCACGCCGCCGAGACCGTCACCGACTCAGAGGCGCAGGGCTTGGCTGAGACCCTGCACACCCGCAGGAGTGCGATCCGCGAGGCCGTGGTGCCCGTCGGCATTCCGCTCGGCCGTGTGACGCTGTTCCCGCCGAAGCGCCTCCAGCGGGCTCCTGAGCGGTCCGTGGCCATTGAGCGCCGCCGGAGGCTGGCGTGCTCCGGCCCGATGCCACCAGCCCTCGCCAGCAGGTTCACGACCGGGCAGCTCGCGGTCCTACGCATCGTCGGGGATGAGATGGCCCGCAACGGCGCCTGCGGGCTGTGCATCGACGCCATCGCTGCGCGGGCGGGCGTGTGCCGGCGACTCGCTCAGGCCGCGATCCGTTTGGCCGAGGGCGACGGCCTGCTGACCATCCAGGAGCGGCGTCACCAGGGTCGGAAGTCCGACCCGAACGTGGTGCGCATCATCAGCCGGGAGTGGCTGCAGTGGCTCAGGCGAGGAGGGCGGTCCGCGGCCCCGGCACTGCTCGGCAGCATAGGGTGCAAAAGGACTCACCCCACGGATAGGGGAGATCCACAAAGACGAGTTGTAGATGGGGAATCGAAGAAAGGCTGCCGAGGGGCAGCGGGCGACCTCAACCAATCAGACCGTACGAGAATCCGTGCGGGTGGTGGAGGCGGGCGAGCTATGCGGTGACGGTCTGACGCTGGACGATATGACGAACGAGGAACCCGCGCCCGGCACGAAACGGTTCTGGCTGCGCGTCCCGTTAAGGGCGACATGGCCAGCATCGCAATCTTGATTGACACACCCAACAGTGCACGGCTCTTGCGGAGCGCTATCGCCGTTTCGGCTTCATCGCCGACCGCGGCTTCACCCCGCCAGTTTCGTGATCCGGCAAGCGTCTGACGGCCCTCTCGGGTCTGCATCGCATTATTGGGACGGTGGGCGCCGGATCTCGACTGGTGGCAGACCAACGATGTCGTAGGTGGCCGAGGCGATGCCGATCCCTGCCGCATCGAACGCTGTGAGGATGTCGCGGCTCATTGCGTCCTTGGCCCCGCGGATCTGGTGGGTGCCGAGAATGAAGCGGACCGTGAGCTCCAGCCAGTTGTCGGTGATCCGGTAGAACACGCGCGGTTCGAGATCGACTGGCTCGACCCCGAAGCGATCTTGAAGCCGCGTCTTGGCGTCGATGGTCATGGCGTTTGTATCGAGGGAGTGCCGGCTGGCCGCCTGCAGCAGGATCGCCTCCGCCCTGCTACGATCGGCCTGATAGGTGATCGGGATCGCTATCTCCTCCCAGATGAATGGAAAATCGCGGGTGTAGTTGAACACCGGCTCTGAGAAGATCTGCGCGTTGCTCACCGTCACAATCCGCCCGGTGAACTGTCGGCTTCGCACCCACATCGCCGGTGAGGCTCCCTGGACAGCAGGGGGCTGACCCATCTCCATGATCGTCGTTTGAATGAAGCCGAGGCGCAATACGTCGCCGCGCACGCCGCCCATCGAGATGCGGTCACCCACGGTGAACGTCGCCCCCCGGAGGATCACGAAGTAGCCGGCGAGCGAGGTCACTACCTGCTGCAACGCGAAGGCGAGGCCTGCCGAGAGTAGCCCAAAGGCGGTGGCGAGCCGTGAAGGGTCGTTGAACCAGATCGAAAGCAGGCCGAGGACCAACAGGACCGCCGCGAGCAGGCTGATGCCTTGGCGCGTCCAAAACTTGGTCTGCAGGCTGCCATAATCGGTGCGGTTCAGCACCAACCCAACCAGGGCGCGCAGGCCCATGCCCCCACCCACGATGATGGCGATGAACACGAGAGATAGGAGGAGCTTCTGACCGTTCTCGGCGTTCACGCCGACCCAGTCGATGCCGAGAAAATGCACAGGGGCGCTTTCGGTTCTATGTTGAGCTGCCTACGAGCCTCCAACGAAGCCCGACTAGCGCCCCATCGTTCCCCTCAGGAATTGAGCTGCGCGAGCAACTGGCCTTGGCCCAGGGCATGCTCGCCCTCGTGGAAGCGATGAGGACCGAGCGGAATGCATGGCGCGAGGAGGCAAAGCCGCTGCAATCCGGCATGACGCGCACGGCCTGACACCTGCAGGACAAGTCCCTCGAACTAATTGTCGGTCTATGCTCCTAATCCACCTTACTCACAGCTATTAACCAATTCGTAATATTCGTTAATAAAACGTTGGCGCAAAGCTCTGCTTTGTGGGGAAATACGTAGGCGGGTCAGCGGCCCGATACGTCCTCCGAGGTCATCATGGTTCGGGTCACGGCGCCCAGGATCCCGCTCTGCCTGGGTCTGCGCACGCTCGCCAGCCTCGCCGCGCCGCCTTTGATGCTGCTGGCCGGAACGGGCTCAGCCAGCGCTCACGTGAAGTGGTTCTGTGCCTACGATGTCGCCGGGCAGCCCCGCGGCCTCGAACAGGTCCTCTGCACAAACTTCGAGTGGCTCACCAGCCTCGCGATCGTGTGCTTGATGCTGGGCTGCCTCGCTGAGGGTACACCACTCGGCACAGCTCTCTTGAACGCGCTGGACCGCGTCACCTCCCGCATCCGCACCGACACCGAACTGCTGGTTCGCTGCACGCTCGGCTTCTTCCTCGTCTCGCTGTACGACCTTGGCGGCATCATCCTGACGCCGGAGCTGAAGACCGACGTAGCCTGGATCCCGTGGCTGCAGCTCGCTATGGCGGCCTGCCTGATCTCACGCCGTACCATGCCGTTGACCGGCCTGGGTATCGTCTTCCTGTTCTCCTTCGCCACCGCGCAGTATGGCTTGTTCCACCTCGCCGACTATCCGGTGTTCCTGGGCGTGGCGGTCTACCTGATCTGCCAGGGTCTCGACCTGAAGCCGTTCGACAGCCGCCCCCTCGACATCGTCCGCTGGACCGCTGCCATCACGCTGATGTGGGCGTCGGTCGAGAAGTGGGCCTACCCGCAGTGGACGGATCCCCTGCTCGCCGCCAAGCCGCAGATGACCATGGGCGCGACGCCTGAACTGTTCATGCAGGCCGCCGGTGTCATTGAGTTCACCTTGGCCTTCGCCTTGGTCTGGACGCCTCTGGTGCGGCGTGTCGCGGCCCTGATCCTGACTGGGATCTTCGTCTCGGCGGTGTTCGAGTTCGGCAAGGTGGACGCGATCGGGCACTCCGGGATCATCGTCGTGCTACTTGGCATTGCCGCCGACGATGTGCGGTCGGTGGTACGCGTGCGCGATGCGGCGTGGGCGCCGGCCTACTTCGGCGGTGCGCTCGCGATCTTCCTGGCCCTGTACTACGTCGGGCACGAAGTTCTATTCGACACGCGCCTGCAATTTTCCGAGCTTGCCAAATTGGCGATGATTTAAAGACAGCGCCGACAGATGACTCCGGCAGGAACGCCTACTGCACGTGGATAGTGAGCTTCATCTTCGGGTGGATGCCGCACTGGATGATGAAGTCGCCAGGCTCCTTGAGGGTCAAAGTGGCCTGTTTGCCGGGTTCTTGGTCGCCGGCGTCGAAAGCGAACCGGTCAGCCTCGATGAAGGCGTGATGGACGGCGTTATCATCCCCGTTGACGAGGGTGATGGTGTCACCCTTGTGCAGGAACAGGTCTGTAGGATCGTAGTGCCGGCCCTTCTGTAGAACGATGCGGATGGCGCTGGAGAGGCTGGCTTGGGCTGGCCCGAGCGCAACCATCCCCACCACGAGCGCGAAGGCACCGCAGCGGAGCAATGGAACGCGTAGATTGTAAATTGACACGGCTACAACCTGAGCAAGAGATGTATTGGCTGTAGTATCTACCTCTGTCAGTCTCTAAGGGGCTTAACATAAGTCTGTATAAGCGTCTAAATCTAAAGTCGCTTCGCGGGAGATTGGCGTGATGCAAAAAGTCTGTTTTGTTCAGACAACAAATCTGAAACCATAGGCGACCGCGATTACGCGCGTCAGGCGAAGGGCCCACCGAACAGGTCGCCGAGCGCCCTTCACCGGAACAGCGTGCGCCAGCGACACTTCTTGAGCGGTCGTTGCTCTCCACTCGATTTCGCCATCCCGCACATTCAGCTGATCCGATAGCGCGGGAGATACGCGTCTGCTGCGTCGGATCACCCTTCCGGGCAGAAGCAATTTATACCCAGAGATGTGCCGCTGTCGCCAACACAATCTTTAGTAGAAGTTGAAGCTGCAACCCTTTAACCACCGTGCGAAAAACATCATTTGAGTGTAGCCGCGTTAATCCTTCTAGATCATCTTGACGATGCTTTCGTGAAGGGCGTTCGATATGAAGCGCAATTTATTTGAGGCCCCCAACGCGCCCAATAATGACATTCGGCTGTCAGATATCCTCGCAGCTCTGAGCCACGCTCTAGATCTAACTGAAGGGCAACCGGCCGGACATTGCCTGCGTGCGACCTACATTGGCATGCATGTCGGCCGTGCCATGGGCCTACCGCAGCTCCAGTTGTGGGAACTGTACTATACGATCATGCTCAAGGATCTCGGCTGCTCCAGCAACGCCGCCCGGATCTGCGCGCTTTACCTCGCCGACGATCTGAAGGTGAAACACGACTTCAAGACCGTCAGCGATAGCCTCCCCCAAGTGCTGGGCTTCGTGTTCTCGCATACCGGCCTCAAGGTCGGGCTGGCTGAGCGGTTCAAGGCAATCCTGAACATCGCCCGCAACAGCGGTACCCTGGTCGAGGATCTGATCCAGACCCGGTGCCAGCGTGGCGCCGAGATTGCCGCCCAGATGCGGTTCCCCGCGGCGGTCTGCAACGCGATCCACGCCCTGGACGAGCACTGGAACGGCAAGGGCCATCCCGACCAGCTCGCTGGTCCGGCGATCCCGCTTTACGCGCGCATCGCATTGTTGGCGCAGGTGGCTGACGTGTTCCACACCGCGTCGGGGCCGGAAGCGGCGTTGGCCGAGGTCCGATCTCGCGCCGGTACCTGGTTCGATCCGCACGCCGTCACCTGCTTCGAGCGTACCGCGGCCGAGCGCGGCTTCTGGGAGGTTCTGCACTCACACGAGAGCGTAACCAATGCGGTCTCAGCACTGGAGCCGGCCCAGAGCTTCATCGTCGTTGATGAGGACTACCTCGACGACATCGCCCGGGCCTTCGCTCAGGTGATCGACGCCAAGAGCCCGTTCACCTCCGGCCACTCGGAGCGGGTGGCCGTGTACGCTGACATGGTGGCGGCCGAGCTTGGGCTCGATCCGGCCCGGCGGCGTTGGCTGCGGCGGGCAGCGCTGCTGCATGACATCGGCAAGCTCGGTGTCTCGAATACGATCCTCGACAAGCCCGGCAAGCTCGACGAGGTGGAGTGGCGAGATATGCGCGCGCACGCGCTCCTGTCCGAGACGATCCTAGCGCGGGTAGGGGCCTTCCACGAGATGGCCCGGATCGGCGGCAGCCACCACGAGCGGCTCGATGGCAAAGGCTACCCCCGTGGCTTGAGGGCAGCGGAGATCGCCTTGGAGACGCGCATCGTCTCGGTGGCCGACGTGTTCGACGCCCTCACTGCGGATAGGCCATACCGGCCCGCGATGCCGCTAGAGAAGGCCTTGGGGATCATGCGCGCCGATCTCGATGCAGCGTTCGATGCAACTTGCTTTGCAGCGCTGGAGCGGGCCCTTGTCTTGATCGAGGGCGATCTAGCGCGAGCGGCATAGGGTAGGGCCAGTTCCCCGAGGCTCGCCCGTGAAGCCTCGGCCGGGCAGTTGCGTGAGGGTCGGCGCGTGCGGGGGAACTGGACACCGTGGAGTTCCGGCCGATGGCCTATCAGAATGCACGATCACAGCAGCGCTAAGAATGAGAGGCAACTTGGCAGCGCCAGTCTCAGTGGAAGCGGTCGCTCTGATCGGACGAGGCCATCTTCCGAGCCAGTAGCCTGCCCGCGGTCATCAGGGCCTGCCGCAGCGCAGGTAGCATCTCCTTGGCGTGATCCTGCTCGATAAGCCCATGAGCCATGAGTAGATGGTCAGCGACGAGTTCCAACGCTGAGCCGGGTGTCGTCGCTGGGTGCACAGGCGGCGGCACGAAGCGCGCTAGGGTGCCGTAGGCGCTCAGTGGTTCTGAGCCGCTCGGAGTGATCTCCGTCGTGGAGCCGAGGTAGCCCAGGAAAGTTCGATCGGGGGGGCCGTAGGACGGCACGGCGCCGATCATCACCCAGGCGTAGCTTTCATCGGCCCGACGCAAGCGAGCGCGAAGGCTGTACTCGCTCTGCTGATCACGTGCTTTTGTCAGGAACGCGATGGCCGTTTCGCGATCGTCGGGATGGACACATGCGAACCAGCCGTGTTCGAGGGCATCGCTTGCAGGTTGACCAGTGAAGGCTGTCCATTCAGGGCTGGCGTAGCTCACGCCGCCATCTGCATTTGTGACAAAAACCATCAGGAGCGCTCCTTGGCTTCGGTGTCGAAGCGACGCTGAATTTCAAGCGCCGATCCTCGGATGCATCCTGTCAACTGAGAATGACATTAGTGCAATTCAACCAGTACGGGTGACAACGAGCGCTGAGCATTTGTATTCAGGAACAAATATCCGCGACAACTGTTTGAAAAATATCATGAATGAACATTTTAAGTCCGGTAGCGCGATTTTGGATTTGATCGCGGCCGCGCTTGATGTGCCCGTGGAGCGGTTTTTCGTCAGTGGATCGTCCGCAAAAACTGCTGCCGCCACGGATGAATGCCTGCGCCTGTGGGACAAAATCACGACGGACCAAGGGCGGCTGAAAGCCCTGGAAGCGCTGCGATTGATCGTGGAGCTAGAGCAGCGATAGCTGCCAACATAATCGCCATTGGCGACCGACGCCCGCACCGCTACACGCCCAAGCTTGAGGGTGGCGCTGGGGTCTGGATGACCGATGTTGTGGCCGCTCTGCTGCTGGCCCTGGCGACCGAAAACGCCGAGCTGCGCGAGCAACTCGCCTCAGCTCAGGACATGCTCGTCGAGACCGCCATCGACGCCGGCAACATGCACGCCCTGGTCGAGGCGATGCGGACCGAGCGCGATGCGTGGCAGGAAGAGGCTGAGCGGTTGCAGGCTAGGGTTCGCGCTAGAGTGTATGGCCGCTAGGTTACCCGCCCAAGGAGCCAAGAGGTGGTGCGAAAATGCACCTCAACGCCGCTGATCACCTAGATTGTGAGGGGGATGCAGCCGTGTGCAGTTGCATGCTGCAGTGCGAAGACTAATATGAGCGCTGCGGAACGGCGATGGCGTCGCCGTCCTGCAGCCCTTCTTGGGCGTTTCCTCCCTAGACTTCAGGCCGCTCCTTGAGGGCGGCTTTTTCTTGTCTGGGACGCCGCTCGTAGCGGGATCTAGGCCCGGGAACAAGCAGCATTGTGCGAGTTTCACCGAATGGTGGAATTTATTGCATGATAACCGCCATGCGGCCTGCTCGACACCCGCCCCGCCGCTCGCAATCTGGAGCGCATGCACGACCATCAAGGCCAGACCTACGTCGGGGCCAAGAGTTCGAGGTATCGCTCGGCATCGTTCCAATCGTCCCGGCCTGCCGACAGCCCGACATATCCGTCCGGGCGCACGATCAGCAGGTTCTCCGACTCGGTGGGTGCACGCGGATCAGGTTCGAGCAGCGTCGGGAACCGCGCCGTCAGCGCCGCTCCCTTCACTGCGTCCGCCGTGTACAGCACGAAGCGCGGCTCCCTATCCTCTCCCGAGTATGAACCGGCATAATGCTCCGGTGCCCATCGCCGACCCGCATGCGAACCGAATGACAGCGAGCTGTGGGGGTAGGCGATCTCGATCTCGCTCATCGTCGCGGCCATCTTGTCCCGCACGGCATGGAACCCGAGCAGAAACTGCAGTGCGACGTTGCGAGCCGACTGAGCAAGTGGGTTGGCCAACGTAGCCATGTCGGTCAGCCGGCCGGCATTGCGCAGCACCATGTCGCCGACGCCGGATCGCTCTGGGCTGTAGCTGTCGAGTAGGTTTACGGTGGCTTGGCCTCGCATGACCATGGCCAGCTTCCAGGCTAGATTGATGGCATCCTGCATGCCCGTGTTCATGCCCTGACCACCTGCGGGGCTGTGAACGTGTGCGGCATCGCCCGCAAGGAAAACGCGGCCACGCTTGTAATCGGAGACCTTGCGCTCGTTGATGCGGAAGTTGGAAAGCCAGACGGGGTCGGTCACCCGGAAGCCGCCACCAGCGCGCTGATCCACCAAGCTTTGAACCTCCGCGAGCGTCGGATCCGGCCTCGTGTGCGCGGGATCCGTCTTACCGACCGTGGCGATAACGCGCGCTCGCCCGCCAGGGATCGGAAAGATGACGAAGGGGCCGGCATGGTGCAGGTAGACGCTGATCTCGTCGCCTGCCGGAACGGCCGCGCCTTCGAGCCGAACGTCGGCGAGGACCCAATCGTCGCCCTGTGCCGAGCCGCGGAACTCTAGGCTGAGGCCATGCCGCACCGTGCTGTGGGCACCGTCGCAGCCGATCAGCCAGGGCGTCTTGATCTGCTCCTCGCGTCCGTCGGCATGCCTGAGCCGTGCCGTCACATGATCGGCTTCGTCCATAAAGCTCGTCAGTTCGACCTGACGCTCGACAGCGACGCCGAGGGTTTGGAGATGCTCGGCTAGCAGGCGCTCGGTGTCGCGCTGAGGGATCATGAGGGCGAAGTTGTAGACGCTCGCGATGTCATCGAAGCGGGTATGGCCCAGCACGGTTTGGCCCTTGCGGATGGCAGCGCCGTGGGCATGAAGCCCGGCCTCAAGGAAGGCGGGGGTGCATCCCATGCGATCCATGAGTTCGAGCGTGCGGCTCCAGACGACGAGTGCCTTCGAGGTCTGGGTCGAATGATCGCTTTGGTCGATGATGCGGACTACAACGCCGTAGCGCGCGAGTTCGGCCGCCATAGTCAGACCAACGGGGCCGGCGCCGACGATCAAGATCTCTGGCATGCGCGCCTCTGATTGGTAGTCGCCGCCCGAAGCTACCAACCAGATGTCCGAGCACAACTATTATTTAGGTTGCGCCTGCTCGCGAGTCCTTGGTGCCCTTCTCAGGGCTTATTGTCCCGCCGTTCCCGATCCGCTGCAACGGCTGCAACGGCGGCGATGACGTTCTCAAGTTCCGCGACTTGGCGCCGGGCGCTCCCAGCCGGCAGTCCATCGTGTTCGGCCATAGCCAGGATAAGCGTGCGCTGCTGCGCCTTCAGGCGTTCGAGGAGGGCATCGAGCTTGGTGGACATGGGTGGGCTGTAGCTGGGGGGAGCCAGAAACTGGCAACCGAAGGCTTGGCTCCAGCCCAGCGATGGCCCAACTCGGCATCGTGTAGTCGAATGATCTGAAAATCACATATGTTGTAAAGCTAAAGACGCAGACTCATTTCGGTTTCGTAAGATAGGCAAGACTGATCAAATTTTAGCAAATGATTAGTCAATGATCGCTTTATATATCTGTCTTAGGAGAGGCACACGATTGAACGGCCCCATAAAGCGCGGATGCCAAGGTTGTCAAGACACCGAGCCCCTGCCGTTCACTTTCACGATGGCGTTCCATCCCATCGTAGATGTCTGTCGGGGCGCTGTCTGGGGCTACGAGGCTTTGGTCAGAGGTACAGAGGGGCAGGGTGCCGGACAGATCCTCGGGATGGTCGACGAGGTCAACCGATACAAGTTTGATCAGGCCTGCCGCGTCAAAGCGATCAAACTCGCCGGATCCCTCTTCCCAGACGATGAGACCCGACTGTCCATCAACTTTATGCCCAACGCCGTCTACGAGCCGGCCGCGTGCATCCGTGCGACGCTCGATGCCGCGCGTCGCGTTGGGTTCGCGCACCAGCAGATCATGTTCGAGTTCACCGAAAACGAGCGCATGACGGACGTCGCCCACGTCCAGCGGATCATCGCCGAATACCGTAAGCAGGGCTTCACGACTGCTTTGGACGATTTCGGTGCAGGCTATGCAGGGCTCAACCTGCTGGCGAGCTTCCAGCCCGATTTCATCAAGCTCGACATGGAGATGATCCGAGGGATCGCGACCTCACCGGCACGGCAGACCATCG
>NZ_JALNUM010000153.1:0-12577 GCF_026540795.1 Methylobacterium sp. GC_Met_2 | reverse complement strand
GGACCGAGGAGCATTCTACGATCGCGATCCATGCGTACGATGGATGGATGGGGGCCAATTCGATCTGCGGATAGAAAGCTGGAACGGCAAGGTCTCGATCCCGGCGGGCAACTCTGGATCGTGACGTAGCCACGAACGGGGGCCCTTCCGACGCTCTCGGCTGGGGTCGCAGACAATTACCATTCGACCGGACTTCCGCCTCAGGAAGCATCGGTGAGTGTAACGTGCCGTCGATACGTCTTCGGCTCCATCCACAGGCAAGCCAACGGAATGGCGATGAACGTCCTTCGTTTGTTCCTCTTCGTTCTATCGTTCGTCATCGCCTATGAAGCAGGCGATCTCCTGAAGCCGACGCCAGTCGAGTGTTCCGATTTCATCGGGCCAAGCGCGTCGCAGCCTCCATCCTCGCACACCATTGCGCTGTGCTACATTCATCCGGCGGGACAGGCCTATGCCTCGGCAACTGAGACTCACGCAATTTCCCCAGCCCTATCCTGACGAGTTACTTTACAGTGTCGTTGCTAGATACGTTCACAGAGCAGGCATAAAAAATATTAACAGCATCAATTCGAGCCTATTCGGCCTCAATCACAATGGAAATTTGATCGATCTGCCAAGTGGGATAATGAGGATCGCGTCTGTCATACCTGAGGGCCAGAATATATCAGCCGATGAAATCGTCTCCGACCACACACTATTTAATTTTCACACTGCGTATACAGACATATCGTATCGCCGTAAGGTTTATAGGGACATGCTGGCGTCAGGGTCACCCGATAAACGGACCGCACTTCGTCGAAAAACACTCATAGCAGCTCCAAAATATCTCCGATTCTGCCCAGCCTGTCAAAGCCATATGATCGAAACATTTGGCGAAGCCTACTGGCGTCGTGACCAACAGTTGGCACATGTTGTTGTCTGCCCCACGCATCGCATATCTCTGAGCTATAGTCATGTCAAGTTACAGGGTCGCTCATCGCTTTATTATCGCGCCGACGATACATCTTGTCATACAGATACAAAGGCTGTCATCGATAATCTGTTGGATAAAGAAATTGATGTTTTGAGCCGCATTGCAAAACGTAGCAGACAATTATCGCAGATCGTACAAGAAGATCGAATCATCGATGATATTCGAACTATTTATCTTGATTTGCTTCATAGCAAAGGTTTTTTTCGCGCGCAAAAGCAGATTAACAAGAATACTATAGGAATTGCACTTCAAAAATACCTTGCAAGTTTGGTTCGGTTTTGGCCGAATATTGGCGATGGAACAAGCGATACGCCAACATGGGCCCTGTTATTGCTAAAAAAGCAAGGCTTCAACACTCCGACTTTCTATCACATCTTGTTTCAGGATTTTCTCGCGCAACAGCCGGATGTAAAGGCCTCGCAGGGACGCATTGATCGCAAACCCAAACCCAAACAAGCAGATATTCAGGGGAAACCCTGGAAGTGCTACAATCCGCTGATTTCTGATCCAGCACACGCCAAAGTTCGAATAACAAATATTCGATATGTCGGACCTGATTTGCGCATTCGTTTTTGTTGCTCTTGCGAGTACGAATATATCAGGCGAAAAAATTCGGATGGCATGTTCACGAAGGCAAAATTTTACAGTTTTGGAAAAAGCCTAATCTCGCACATCGCACGAGCTATACAAGAGGGATGGGCACTCAAGAAAACAGCGCGACTGGCGGGATTAAACACCAAGACACTCCTGAAACAAGCCGAGAAACTCGGTATCACCGAGGTGCCGACGGTAAGAAGACAATAAGTGCACACGAGGTGTCGCGAAAGCGTGGCAAACGCGCTCGCCTGAGAGTCGGGTAAAAATCGAATGATGTTTTCACCCGACTTAATTTTTCCGGGACCCTCGACAGGAGCGGCACGCGTGTCTGTTTCACCCAACTCTAGGCCCGATCGCCGGCATAAATTAGGGGTATTTTGGTGGGTATTCTCACCCGACTTTTTTTGCCAGGGACACCTGTCGGCGCGTCGAAGCCTTTGCGGGCGGTCGCGTCGATCCCGGAATGAGGACCTCCATGACCGATCGCGCGTCCGACGCCCTCCGCTGGCTCGATGGGCAGGAGGGAGCGATGCTGTCGCTCCTTGAAGACCTCGTGAACCTCGATTCCGGATCGTACGACAAGGCGGGCGTGGATGCGGTCGGCGCCCGCCTCGCGGCGTTCCTCGCCGGCGAGGGCATCCCAGTCACGACGCTCCCGGTGGCGGGCTACGGCGACGCGCTCAAAGCCGAGGTCGCGGGGTCGGGCGGCGGCAACCGGCCGGTGGTGCTGATGGGCCATCGCGACACGGTCTTTCCGAAGGGCGAGGTGGCGCGCCGGCCGTTCCACGTCGCCGCCGGCCGCGCCTACGGGCCGGGCGTCGCCGACATGAAGGCCGGCCTCGTGATGAACGCCTTCGTGCTGGCGGCCTACCACCGGGCCGGTGGCGCGCCGGTGCCGCTGGTCGGCCTGTTCACCAGCGACGAGGAGATCGGCTCGCCGGCCTGCCGGCCGATCATCGAGGACACCGCCCGCGGCGCGCGGGCGGTGCTCAATTCCGAGCCGGGGCGGCCGACAGGTAACGTCGTCACCGGCCGCAAGGGCGGCGTGTTCATGCAGCTCGAGGTGCTGGGCAAGGCCGCTCATTCCGGCGGCAATTATGCGGAGGGGCGCAGCGCCATCCTCGAACTGGCCCACAAGACCGTGGCGTTTCATGCCATCACCGATCTCGCGCGCGGCATCACGGTGAATGTCGGTCTCGTCGCTGGAGGCCAGTCGGTCAACACCGTGGCGCCCCGGGCGACCTGCGAGATCGACCTGCGCTACGTCACCCCGCCCGACCGTTCCGAAGCCATGGACCGGATCGCCGCGATCGTGGCCGCCTCCACGGTGCCGGACACGACGGCACAGCTGACCATCAAGGGCGAGTTCCTGCCGCTGGTGCAGGATGCGGCCTCCCGGGCGCTGTTCGAGACCTACGCCCAGGTCAGCGCGGGGTTCGGCCGGCCGGTCGAGGGCGAGTTCGCGGGCGGCTGCGCCGATTCCGGCTTCACCGCCAGCGTCGGCTGCCCGACCCTCTGCGCCGTGGGCCCGGTCGGCGGCAAGGCGCACTCGCCCGAGGAATACCTGGAGGTGGGCAGCCTCGTGCCGAGGGCGCGCGCGATGGCCGAGACCATCGCGGCGCTCTAAGGGCCCGTGTGCCGGAAACACACGATGGTCCGCAACGCGCGGACAGATCGCGTCATGGTTTCGAAAGGTCGAGACCTTTCGCGGGTCCAGGGCGGAGCCCTGGTGAACGCCTCAGGGCTCCGCCCTGAGAACCCGCCAAAGGGCTGAGCCCTTTGGAAACCCAGAGGATTTCGGGTCGAACAGGCTCGGAGGCTCAAAGATCGACCATGGCGAGGGCGGCCTCACCGTAACGGCCACCGCTGACGGCCTCCGCGGGCATCACGTCAGCGATGGTTCGGAGATCCGCCGCCGACAGCACCTGATCGGCCGCCGCCGCGTTCTCCTCCAGATGGCAGATCTTGCGGGCGCCCGGGATCGGCACGATGGAATCGCCCCGGCTCAGCACCCAGGCGAGGGCGAGTTGCGCGGGCGTCACACCCTCGTCGGCCGCCAGGGCGGCGAGCGTGTCGAGCAGCCGCTGGTTGGCCGCGAGGTTCTCGGCCTGGAAGCGCGGCAGCGTCCGGCGATAATCGTCGGCCGCGAGGCTGTCTTGGGTCTGGATCGCGCCGGTGAGGAGGCCGCGGCCCAAGGGACTGTAGGGCACGAAGCCGATCCCGAGTTCGGCACAGGTCGGCAGCACGGCGGCCTCGGGCTCGCGGCTCCACAGGGAGTATTCGGTCTGCACCGCGGCGATCGGGTGAACCGCGAGGGCGCGGCGGATCGTGGCGGCGCTCGCCTCCGACAGCCTGAGCTTCCTCGGGTTCTTCCTGTACTATCCCTGCCGCCGGCTGATGCGGCCGGCGCTCAGGGCGTTCGTCGACGTCGTCCCAGCCCGCGCCGGAACCCAGTACGGCCCGGCGGCGGGTTAATCCCGCAAGGCCGCCGCGAGACGCAGCATGAATCCATCGACGGCGCTCTTGTCGATCCAGCGCAGCACCGCCACGAGGTCGTGGTCCGGATCGCACCAGATCACATTGTTGCCGGCTCCCAACGCGCTGAACGCGTTGGCGGAAAGCTGCGGCTTGGCGGTGGCGCCCCGGTTGAGCCACCAGAGGTAGCCGTAGCTCTCGAGGGTCGGCGACGGGGTCAGCATGGCGCGGATCCAGCGCTCCGACAGGAGCCGGCGCCCGGCCCAGACGCCGCCTCGGGCGATGAGCAACCCGAACCGGGCGTGGTCGTCGGCGCCGATGAACAGGCCGCCACCCCAATGGCCACCGCCGGGGACGGACTGGATTCGGCTGCCTTCGATCGTAACCCAGGCCGTGTCGTAGCCGTGCCATGCCCAGTCGGAGGATGCACCGATCGGATCCATGATCCGCGCGCGCAGCACCTCCGGCAGGGCGCGACCGAAGAGCCGCATCAGGCAGTAGGACAGCAGGTTCACCCGCACGTCGTTGTACTCGTAGTGGGTGCCGGGCGGGTTCGGCGCCCGTTTCTCACCCTTGCGGCTGTTGTCCGCCCCCGGGCCGATCTGGCGGAAGTGGTCGACCTGATCGGATTTTTCGAACAGCGTCCCCTGCCACTCGCTCGATTGCTGCAGCAGGTGGCGCCACGTGATCGCGCCGTTGTGCGAGCCGTCGAGGAGCGGGTCCGGCACGCTGTCGCGGACCGGGGCGTCCACGTCGGGGATCAGCCCGTCATCGTGAGCGAGGCCGGCCAGGACCGCCAGGTAGCTCTTGGCGACCGAAAACGTCATGTCCGGGCGGCCGGTATCACCCCAGGCCGCCACCCGGCGGCCGCCTTTCAGGATCACCCCAGCCGGCCCACCCCGCTCCCGCACCGGGCCCACGATGGCGCTCCAGGGCCCGGTCTCGTTCCATTCGACGATCCCGACATAGCGCCCATCCGGATAATACAGGCTGCGCGGCCACGCGCTCTCATGCGCCTCGGCGTAGGCCACCGCCTCCGCGAGGCGCACGGGATCGAATCCGGCCGCAGCGGGATCGGCCTGATCCCACGATTTCCCCGGCCATGACGGCACCATGTCCTGTCTCACACACGATCTCCACTACGCGGCCGCGATGAGCGCAGCCCCGTCGGTCCGAGGCGTCTCACGACGCGGACCGAGCGGAAAGCATGCCTTGCGCCGCGCGGTACGCTTGAGCCTGCCGCGCGCAACGTACCGCCGGAATCGTTGGCCCGATGACACGCAATCCAGCCCCGAGACAGGAACAGGTGACGTTTCATCAGACCAGAATACCGATCGATATCGACGCATATTGCAAATATTGATCCCTGAAGAGTCGCAGAAATTCTTTAAGTTTCAAACTCTAGTCCCGTCGTCGACTCGCAAAAGCAGCAATAGAGAAACCCGTCATACGCGCGAACGTCGAATATATTCCTTGCCAAATGCATCTAATGTTCATAATTTTGAATAAAATCGATGGCAGACTCATATCACTGTAAGATCGCAACTCAATTTACAACTCAAAAGTGAATGACATGCAATATCTGAAGTCCGATTGGAGTTGAGAAGGCCCATGTCGGCAGTAGCGAACTCCGAATCCGACAGGAGATCGGGTTGGATACGAGTCCAGATTGTACTCGAGGTCCTCGGAGGTGCCGTCGCCCTGATCACCCCCCTGGTCCTGCTGGCCGCCCCCCGGTCCGATACCGTGGCGCTTTTCGGCCGCGCGGGATCCGACACCGATGCCATGGTCCGCATGGTGGCCGAGGCGGGCGGATCGATCCTGAATGTCGATGGCCGGCGGGACGTCGTGATCGCCCGCGCCGAAGATGCCGGTTTCGTCTCTCGCCTCTATGCGGCGGGGGCCCGGCTCGTCCTCGACGGCAGCTTGGCCGGCGGCTGCGGTCGCGCCGATCGGTCCCACGCCATCACCCGCGATTTGCAGCCTGATTTCGGACGCTCAGCACGATGAACCACCTCAATACGCTCCGGCTCAAGTTCGGCCGTTCCCTCATCGCAATCCTGTGGGTGCACGTGCTCGTCGTCGCAGGGGCCGAGGCCGCGCTGAACGGCGGCCTGCCGACGCTGGGCCCGATCGCGGCCGTCGCGGTCCTGGCTGGTACGGCGACCATGCTCTGGTGGCAGGATCCGATCGGCCAGGCCACGCGCATCGTCAGCGGGGTCGCCCTGATCGGCATGGCGGCGATCTTTCTGATCGTCTTCGCCGGGCATCGCTGGCAGGTCGATCTGCACATGTACTTCTTCGCCTGTCTCGCCGTGCTGGTCGGCTGGTGCGACTGGCGCGTGATCCTGGCGGCAACCGTGGCGACCGCCGTGCATCACCTCGCCCTCGATCTGGCTGTTCCGGCCTTGGTGTTCCCGGATGCCGCGACCGATCTCGGCCGCGTCGCGCTGCACGCGGTGATCGTGGTGGTCGAAGCCGCCGTCCTGATCTGGGTCTGCCGCACGACGGTCGACTCGTTCCGGGCGCTCGGCCAATCGGAGATGGAGGCCCAGGCGCAGCTGGCCCGGACCAGCGTCCTGGAGCGGGAAGCCGCGGAGGCCCGGGTCGAGCTGGACGTGGCACGGCGGAACGCGACCGAGCACCTGGCTCGGACCTTCGAGACGACCGTGGGTGGTATCCTCGATCATGTGTCCAGCGCCGCGGCGGGCCTGCGTACGGCGGCCGCCGACATGTCGGAGACGGCCTCCGATTCGGCGCGCCAGTCGTCGGATGTGGCATCCTCGGCAGGAAACGCGGCGCGCACGGCCGAGACAGCGGCCGAAGCGACTGCGCAACTCGGTGCGTCGCTCGGCGAGATCGAGCGGCAGGTGAGCGGCTCCGCCGATCTCGCCAGCCGGACCGCCGCGCAGGCGGCCGAGGCGGTGCCCCTCGTTCAGGAGCTGAGCGCGGCCGCGGAACGGATCGGCGACGTGGTGGCGCTGATCTCGACGGTGGCCGCCCAGACCAACCTGCTGGCGCTGAACGCCACGATCGAGGCGGCCCGGGCCGGAGAGGCCGGCCGCGGCTTCGCGGTGGTGGCGGCGGAGGTGAAGGAACTCGCCAGCCAGACCGCCAAGGCCACCGAGGACATCGCCTCGCAGGTCGGCCGGATCCAGAGTTCGACGCAGCGGGCCGTGACGGCGGTGAACGGAATCACGGTACAGATCCGCGATATGAACGCCCTCGCCACGCAGATCACGGCCTCCGTGCGCGACCAGGGCGCTGCCGCCCAACGCATCGTCCGCTCTGTCGCAGAGGCGGCGGCCGGCGCCAGCGCGGTGAGTTCGACCGTGACGGCCGTGGCCGAAGCCGTCGAGACGACGGGGACGACCGCAGGCGGCCTTCTGGCTTCGGCCTCGGAGCTGTCGGTCGAGTTCGACGCGCTCGGGCAGGAGGTCGGCCGCTTCCTCGCATCGGTCCGCGCGGCCTGAGCGGAAACGGCGCGGCGCGCTTCAGACGGGCCGCGCCGTGTCTGTGATCCGCGCCGCCCGAGCACCCAGCAGACGGTGGACAGGCCGGTCGGCCTGCTCAGGCCCCAGCGTGAGAGCGGTCGTCTCGACACCCGCTTGCGCCCCGGGGCCGCTTCGATCAGTTTTCGACGGATCCCGCGAGGATCTTGGGCGAAGGATCGCGTTGTCCGTGCATCTTCTGATCGTCGACGACCACCCGCTGTTCCGCGACGCCCTCGCGGCCACGATCCGCCTCGCGCACCCGGATGCGGTGCTGCACGAGGCCGACGGGATCGAGGCGGCCTGCGCCGTGCTGGCGGCCAACCGGAACATCGACCTGACGCTCCTCGACCTGTCGATGCGCGGCACCGCCGGCTTCGACGGGCTGATCACGGTCCGCGCGCGGTTTCCGCGGATCCCGATCCTGATCGTGTCGGGCCACGAGGATCCGCGCATCGCGCGCGAGGCCCTGCAGCACGGGGCCGCCGGCTTCGTCCCGAAGGCGATGGACAAGGCGACGCTGACCCGGGCGATCACCGAGGTGCTGAGCGGCGCGCTGTTCCTGCCGCCGGGTCTCGCCGAGGCGAACGCCCCGGCGTCGCGCTCGAAGAAGGCGCCGCTGCCCGAGCGCCTCGCCCGGCTGACCCCGCAGCAAGTGCGCGTTCTGATGATGATCCGGCAGGGCAAGCTCAACAAGCAGATCGCCCACGAGCTTCAGGTCGGCGATTCGACCGTGAAGGCGCACGTCTCCGAGATCCTCCGCAAGCTGGAGGTGATCAGCCGGACGCAGATCGTGATCGAGACGGCATCGCTGGATTTCGACCGGATCCACGACGCGCATCCGGCCTAGACGCCTCCGGTCATCACACAGGATGCTGATCACCGTCGGAGAACCGGCCGCAGGCGGCTCGCGTCTTCCCCCTCCGCGGACGTGGGAGGCGGGCGGAGACGCTCGACGCCGGTCTTGCCCGGGATGGCCGGACGCTCGCCCGCTGAACATTCTCACCGGCTTGGGGTTGGCCGGGGACGACCGAATGCAGATTCAGGAGACCCTATGTCGAAGACGATCTTCGCGCTGGCCACGTCGCTCGTGCTCGCCACGTCCGGTGCGGCGCTGGCACAGGCACCGCACACCGGCGGCGCCGACCAGGGCAACGTGAACAAATCCGGCGCCGTGGGCGGCACCGGGACGGGAACCGGAGCGATGGAGCAGACCGGCTCCACCGGCGCCGGCATGGCGCCCGGCACCAGCGGCGGCCCCCGCGTCAGCACCCCCGGTGCACCTGCCGGCAGCAGCATGGGCAACGGCACAACCGGCAGCGGCGCTGCGCCGAGCGGTAAGTAAGACGCGCTTAGGCCCTAGACGCGACCTGCTCTCCTCCCCCTTGAGGGGAGGAGTTGGAGGTGGGGGTGGTTAAGGATCGAGTGGCGCGGTGCCTTCTGCACCACCCCTGGCCCCCTGCCCGCAAGGGTGGGGATATGCGTCTCAATTGACCCCGGGCATCATGCCCCGAGCCCACCCACGCACAGGTACTTCGTGTTCAGGTAATCCTCGATGCCCTGATACGAGCCCTCGCGGCCGAGGCCGGATTCCTTCACGCCGCCGAAGGGCGCCACCTCGGTGGTGATGATCCCCTCGTTGATCCCGACCATGCCGTATTCCAGCGCCTCCGCGACCCGGAAGGTTCGGCCGAGGTCGCGGGTGTAGAAGTAGCAGGCGAGCCCGAACTCGGTGTCGTTGGCCATGCGGATCGCCTCCGCCTCGTCGCGGAAGCGGAACAGCGGCGCCAGCGGGCCGAACGTCTCCTCTCGGGCGACATCCATCCCGGGGGTCGCGCCGGTGATCACGGTCGGCTCGAAGAACTGGCCGCCCAGCGCGTGGCGGTGGCCGCCCGCGATCACCCGGCCGCCCTTCTCGAGCGCGTCGCGGATATGCGCCTCGGTCTTCTCCACCGCGGCCATGTCGATCAGCGGCCCCTGGGCGACGCCGTCCTCGAGGCCGTTACCGACCTTCAGGCGATTGGCGGCCTCGGCCATCTTCTCCGCGAAGGCATCATAGATCCCGTCCTGCACCAGAAAGCGGTTGGTGCAGATGCAGGTCTGGCCGGAATTGCGGAACTTGGCGAGCATCGCGCCCGCCACCGCCCGGTCGATGTCGGCGTCGTCGAACACGATGAACGGCGCGTTGCCGCCCAATTCCATCGAGACCTTCTTCACCGTGTGCGAGGCCTGCTCCAGCAGCACCTTGCCGACCTCGGTCGAGCCGGTGAACGTGATTTTCTTGACCAAGGGATTGCCGGTCATCTCGGCGCCGATGGCGCGGGCCGAACCGGTGAGGATCGACACCACACCGGCCGGGAAGCCCGCACGCTCGCACAGCACGCCCCAGGCCAGCCCCGAGAGCGGGGTCTGCGAGGCCGGCTTGATCACGATCGGGCAGCCGGCGGCCAGCGCCGGGGCGATCTTGCGGGCGATCATCGAGGACGGGAAATTCCACGGCGTGATCGCCGCAACCACGCCCACCGGCTCCTTGGTGACGAGGATCTTGCGGTCGCCCCAGGGGGAGGGGATCACGTCGCCGTAGACGCGCCGCGCCTCTTCCGCGAACCACAGCACGTAGGCTGCCGACATCGCGACCTCGCCGCGGGACTCGGTCAGCGACTTGCCCTGCTCGGCGGTGAGGATCTGCGCCAGATCCTCCTGATGCTCGGTGACGAGCGCCGCCAGCTTGCGCAGCAGCACCGCGCGCTCGTTGGCGGTCTTGGCGCGCCAGGCCGGGTAGGCCGCATGCGCCGCCTGGATCGCAGCCCGCGTCTCCTCGGCGCCGGCATTCGGCACCCGGGCGATCACCGCGCCGGTGGCGGGGTTCGTCACATCGATGCTGCCGGAGCCGGCCTGGGTCCAGGCGCCGCCGACGAGGCAGGCTTCGACCAGCAGGGCGCGATCCTTCAGGGTGGGAATCTCGGTCTCAGGCATCCAACGGTTCCTTCGGCGGATGCGGCAGGTCGAGCTCCGAGACCTCGGGTTCCGACATCGCAGTCCGCGGCTTGAGGGTCACGCCCTGGGCCGTATTCCTCGCCTGTGCCTCGGCTCTTGTCTCGAATACGTGGGGAGCCAGATCGCGGCTCGCCAGCGAGGCGCCGAGTTTCAATCGCAGAAACGCGCTCGTCGTATAGCGCGATGCCGTCTCATAGTACCGCTTTTCCAGATAAGCGATGGCCGAGAAATAGGCATCGCTTACCGTCGGGTCGATTTCGAACCCGTCGTAATTGGCGATCAGGTGGACCTTGCGGCCGATCTCCTGGCAGGCGCGCTCGTATTCCCGACGCACCAGCTCGACATCCTCGATGGTCCGGACCTGAAAGCCTTCGAGATTCGAGAACAGGATGTTGCGCTCCGGATCGTAGCTGATCCGCTCCGCCATGGAGAGGCCGAGCAGCCACGGCTCCAGCCCCATGATGGTCTCGCGGAACAGGCGCGGATCCATCGGTTTCGGGTTCTGCACGATCGGCACGAACCCCATCTGGCCGAGGATGTCGCGCGCGATATCGACTCCGGCTGCGACCTCCACGAGTTCCATGCCGGCCCGGGTCCGGCGGAAGACGCAGCGCTCGGTCACGTACAGCACCGGCTGGCCGCGATCGGCCGCGTAGGCGCCCGAGAAGGTCACCTGCTCGACGGCGGCGATAAATTTCCGGGAGCGCCCCTCGCTGAGGATGCGGATGCCGTCGCCCTCGATCGCGACCTTCAAGCCATCGGCCGTGAAGGTGCCGGCGAACACGAGGCTTTTTGCGTTCTGCGAGATGTTGATGAAGCCGCCCGCGCCCGCGAGCCGCTTGCCGAACCGGCTGACATTGACGTTGCCCTCGGCATCGCATTGCGCGAGCCCCAGGCAGGCGAGATCGAGGCCGCCGCCGTCGTAGAAATCGAATTGCTGGTTCTGGTGCAGCACCGCGGCCGGGTTCAGGGCGGCGCCGAAATCGAGCCCGCCCTGCGGCAGGCCGCCGATCACGCCCGGCTCGGCGGTGAGGGTCAGGTATTTCAGGACCCGCTCCTCGGCGGCGACCGCCGCGACGCCCTCCGGCATGCCGATGCCGAGATTGACCACGCCGCCCGGGGGCAATTCGAACGCGCAGCGCCGGGCGACGATTTTCCTGGCGTCGAGCGCCATCGGCGGAATGCGGTCGAGCGGCACGCGCTGGCGGCCCGTGAAGGCGTGGTTGTAGGGCGTGCCGTAGGTCTGGTGGTGGTTCTCCGGCTGGCTGAGCACCACGCAATCGACCAGGATGCCGGGGACCTGCACCTCGCGCGGGTTGAGCGAGCCGGCTTCTGCCAGACGCTCGACCTGCGCGATCACGAAGCCGCCGGAGTTCTTCGCCGCCATGGCGGCGGCGAGGTTGTCCAGCGTCAGCGCCTCGCGCTCCATGGTGATGTTGCCGGCAGGATCGGCGGTGGTGCCGCGGATCAGCGCGACGTTGACCGGGAACGCCTTGTAGTGCAGCCAGGATTCGCCGCCGAGTTCGACCACGTCGACGAGGTCTTCCGTCGTGACGGCGTTGAGCTTGCCGCCCTCCAGCCGCGGATCGACGAAGGTGCGCAGGCCCACCTTTGTGATGTGGCCTGGCGTGTGGGCGGCGATCTCGCGGTAGAGGTGCGAGACGACGCCGAGCGGGAGATTGTAGGCCTCGATCTGACCCTCGACCGCCAGGGCGCCGAGCTTCGGCACCAGCGCCCAATGGCCGCCGACGACGCGCTTCACGAGGCCGGGAATCGCGAGGCGGTTGAGGCCGCGCTCCTTGCCGTCGCCCGGGGCGGCGGCGAACATCAGGCCGATCCCGTGCGGGCCGTTGCCGGCGTCAAAACGGCGGGCCAGCGCCAGGATCAGCTCGTCGGGCGTGCCGATGCCGACGAAGCCCGAGACCGCGACCATGTCGCCGTCCTGCAGGATGGCGGCGGCCTCGTCGGCGCTGACGATCTTGTTTTTCAGGCTGGCCATGGATTGGTCCTCGGCGGCCGGACCGCGCGCCTTTCCCTCCCCCCT
>NZ_JALNUM010000152.1:0-12851 GCF_026540795.1 Methylobacterium sp. GC_Met_2 | reverse complement strand
GAGGGGTGAGTGTCCGGCAGAGACGTGTGAATCCGCTGGCCCGCAGAGGGGGGAGGGCGCGCGGCCGCCTACTTCACGCGCCCCGCGAGCCACGCGGCCAGAACGTCAGCCACGGCATCGCTGTTCGTCTCCAGCATCATCATGTGGCCGTTGCCGTGCAGGCCCCGGTCGGCGAGCGCGATCACGTCGGGCTTGGCCCCGGCCTGGGTCAGGAAGGCGGCCGTGCAGGCATCGTAGGTGGCGTGGAACGAGGCCTCGGCGGTCACCAGCACGGTCGGCACCTTGGCGAGGTTCGGCAGGGTCCGGGCGGGCTCGCCCTGGAGCCAGCAGCGGATCCGCCCGTCCCCCGCCTTGGGTTCGGAACCCTTGGCGTCCGACCCCTTGGATTCCACCCCCTTGGATTCCACCCCCTTGGCGTCCTGTGCCACCACCAGATCCTCGGGCGCCTTGACGGGCGGGTCGAAGGTCAGCGGCATGCGGGTCAGCCCGTAGGCCCGGGCGCGGCCGTCGCCGCTCTTCTCCCAGAACTCCTTGCCGCCGCGGAACTGCACGTCGAAGAACGGCGGCCCGCTCGGCTCGACCGCCACATGCGCCTTCACGAGGTCGGGCCGCGCATCCGAGGCCGCCCAGCCGAACAGGGAGGCCTGGCCGTGGGTCAGCAGGATCGCCGGTCCGATCTTCTCCAGCAGCGCCAGCAGCGCCGGATCGACCAGCTCCTCGGTCTGCTGGGTGTTGGCGAGGAACGGCACTTGGCTGGCAAAGAACTGGTCGAAGCCGACATTGCCCTGCACCCCGGGTCCCCCGGGCCAGCGGGTGTGGAGCTTGGCCTGCGGGTACAGGTCGTAGACCTCCGGGGCCGTGTGGGTCCGCTCCAGGCTGCGGGTCCCGAGGCGGTCGTAGGGACCGTAGACCTCCGGGTTGGTGCCCGAGCGCCCGCGCCCGACCTGATCGACCACGTAGACCTGATAGCCCTTCTCGACGAAGTGCTGGACCCAGCCCGGACGCCCATCCGCGGTGGCAAGGTAATTCACGCCGGTCTGAGCGAGCCCGTGCACCATCACCACGGGGTAGGGCTGCGTGATCCGGGCCGGGGTCCGCGACTGCACGAACATCTGGCCGACCATCACGGTCTTGTCGCCGAGCTTCTGGTAGCGGCCGCCGATGTAGAAGTAGCCCGCCCGGGTCACCGGCTCGGCCGGGCCCGGCCCGGGGGGCGACGCCGTGGGCGGGGCGGCGGACTCGGATGCCGGCCCCGGGGCTGGCCCTTGAGCCGAGCGCTGCACCGGCACCGCGGCCGGCACCGTCCCCTGTGCCCGGGCAGCCCCCCCGGCCAGGGCCGATACCTGAACGGCGAGCAGCGCCACGAGGGCGCCGTTCGCGATGCCGTTGCCGGCCATGCCGTCTCTCCCGGGCGCACCGTGCTCCGTGCGGGCGCTTATTGCGGGAAACGCAACGCGCCGCCACCTCAGAAAGCTGCACGCAAGCCGGTTGCGCGGCCCGGGATCCCGGGTGCGACGCGCGCTCCGGTAAGGAACCGGTCACCACGACCGCAGAACGCGCTATGCCGAGCCCGAACCCAGGCGCATGCCAGGCGCGACCTTGGCGGTGCTGGCGCCGCGCGGCCCGCGCGCCCACCTTCTGACGGTACCGGCGCCGTGCTCGCCGGCCCCTCGCCCGGATCGCCTCGGGCGAGACCTGAGTTAAGGACCTCCACCGTGGACCCCGCAACAGCCAAGACCCTGGTCTCCGCCGCCCTGGTCGCCTCCATCACCCTGTTCAGCCTCGTGTCGTTCCAGGCGTTCTTCGCCCAGATCGCCGCCGATCTGCGGGCCGTGCGGGTCCCGGCGCGCACCGACCGCCGGGATCCGCCGCAGGACTGAGGGGTTCACAAAGGGCTGAAGCCCTTCGGTGGGTTGTCAGGGCAACGCCCTGACGGATTCCGGGGCTCCGCCCTGGACCCGCGAAAGGTCTCGACCTTTCGAAACCGGACCTTGGCCGCGCATCGGACAGAGGCTCAGGGCTCGTCCTGACGGGCCCGCTCGCGCAGGATGTACTTCTGCACCTTGCCGGTGGAGGTCTTCGGCAAATCGCCGAACACCACGTGGCGCGGCAGCTTGTAGGACGCGAGCCGGCCCCGGCACCATTGGATCAGCTCGTCGGCACTGGGTGAGGCCCCCGGTTTCAGCTCCACGAAGGCGCAGGGCGTCTCGCCCCACTTGGCGTCGGGCTTGGCCACCACCGCGGCGCTGGCCACCGCCGGGTGCTTGAACAGCGCATCCTCGACCTCGATCGACGAGATGTTCTCGCCGCCCGAGATGATGATGTCCTTCGAGCGGTCCTTGAGCTGGACGTAGCCGTCCGGGTGCTTCACCCCGAGGTCGCCGGTGCGGAACCAGCCGCCCTTGAAGGCGGCCTGCGTGGCGGATGGATTCTTGAGATAGCCGCGCATCACCACGTTGCCGCGCATCATCACCTCGCCGATCGTGGCCCCGTCGGCGGGCACCGGCTCCAGCGTCTCAGAATCGCGCACGTCGAGGGCTTCCAGCACCGGATAGCGCACGCCCTGGCGGGCCTTTTTGGCCGCCCGCTGGTCGGCCGCGAGCGCGTCCCAATCGGCGTGCCACGCATTGACCACCGCCGGCCCATAGCTCTCGGTCAGCCCGTAGAGGTGGGTCACGTCGAACCCGGCCTCCGACATGCCGGCGAGCACCGCCTCGGGGGGCGGCGCGGCCGCGGTGAAGAACGCGACGCGTTTCCCCAGCTCCCGGCGCTCGGCATCGGAGGCGTTGATCAGCATCTGCATCACGATCGGCGCGCCGCAGAGATGCGTGACCCCGTGCTCGGCCATCAGCCGGTACATCGCATCGGCCCGCACCTGCCGCAGGCAGACATGGGTGCCGGCCACGATCGAGAGGGTCCAGGGGAAGCACCAGCCGTTGCAGTGGAACATCGGCAGGGTCCAGAGATAGACCGGGTGCTGCCCGAGGCCGCCCGTGACCACGTTGCCGAGCGCCAGCAGCGCCGCGCCGCGATGGTGGTAGACCACGCCCTTCGGGTCGCCCGTGGTGCCCGAGGTGTAGTTCAGCGCGATCGCGTCCCACTCGTCGTCGGGCAGCTGCCAGTCGTGCTCCGGATCGCCGCCGGCCAGGAACGTCTCGTAATCGGTCGCGCCGAGCCGGTCGCCGGGGCCGTCATGGACCGGGTCGTCGACGTCGATGACGAAGGGCTTCGTCGCCAGGCCCTCCAGGGCCGCGGCGGCCGTGCGGAAAAACTCCCGGTCGGTGATCAGAACCTTGGCCTCGCCGTGCTCCAGGCAAAAGCGGATCGCGGCGGCGTCGAGGCGGGTGTTGAGGGTGTTGAGCACGGCGCCGGTCATCGGCACGCCGTAGTGGCACTCGATCATCTCGGGGGTGTTGGCGAGGAGTGCCGCCACCGTGTCGCCGCGGCCGATCCCCCGGGCCGCGAGCGCCGAGGCGAGGCGACGGGCCCGGGCGTAGAGCTCCCGGTAGGGCCGCCGCAGGGCGCCGTGGATCACCGCGATCTGGTCGGGGAACACCCGCGCGGCGCGATCCAGGTAGAGCAGGGGGGTCAGCGGCTGGTAATTGGCCGGCACGCGGTCGAGGTCGCGGTCGTAGATCGTGTCGCGGGCCATCCCGTCCTCCCCGGCAAGTCTTTGCCGGGACAGTAGCTTGCCGGCCGCGATGGCTCCAGTCGTGGTTTCGAAAGGTCGGGACCTTTCGCGGGTCCAGGGCAGGGCCCTGGTCTTTCGTCAGGGCTTTGCCCTGACAACCCACCAAAGGGCGTCAGCCCTTTCGAAACCCCACGCTAGAGCCGCGCCCGATCGCGTTGCAATCGGGCACGGCTCTAAGCTCTTGTTGTGACACGCTCTCTTGCGCCGAACCGGTGTCCACTTCGGCGGAGAGCGCTCTAATGCCGCGATTCGTCCTCGGGCTCCGGCAGGAAGCGGGCGAGTTCGAAGCCGATCTCGATCATCAGGTGCTCGATCCGGTCCGTGAGCGCAGGCCGTTGCAGGGCCCGGGCGAGTTCGCGCAGGGCGATGACGTGCTCGGCCATCCGGTTCACTACGCGCTCGCCCTGCACGAGGTTGGCCGCCTGCTCCTCGGTCCGGTCGATGGCGATGCCCCGCCCCCGTGTGGCCCGGCCGTCCGGATCGTGCTCGATCCGGCCGCGCATCAGCAGCGTGCGGATGCCGGCGCGGGTCTCCCGGGTCCGGAATTCCGCTTCCATGGAACCGCCGATCACCGCAGCCGCGTGCAGGTAGCTCTCGATCCGCAGACGATCCTCGGGATGCGTGCGGTCGAGGAAGGTTTCGAGGGAGACGCCGCTCGCGGCCGCCTCCGGGTCGAGGCCGAGCAGGCCCGCGAAGGAGGCCGAGAGTTCCAGCTGGCCGGCCCAAAAATCGTGGACCCATGTCCCGACCACGCCGGAGGCATCGAGCACGGATTGCGGGATCGGAATTTCGGCCATGCCATTCCTCGCGGAGGCGCCCGGCGTCTTTAAACTTGAGGTTTTCAAACCCCCCGGCCTCCCCATTGTCACGCAGATAAGCTAGAGTATCACCCCGCCGCTGGGAAGTCTCTAAACCCATTTCAGGCCAAAAATCTTAACCTAAAGTTGAATAGGCTTCTCAGGCACAGGATTAGCGTGCAGGGTTCGGGCCAGGCATAATCTTAACGAGTCGTTAACCATAACGGCCACACCGTATGTCGAGGCATCCGCGGGTTACCGGATCGCAAACGGATGCGAGTCGATAACCTGAGGTTGGCCTCGACGGCGCAGTGACCCGGGAGTCGCTCGCGCACGGACGGACGCGCGGGGCCTTCTGGAGGACGCCCAGGATGAAAGCGATTACCTTCGTCACGCAGAAGGGCGGCAGCGGCAAGAGCACGCTGTGCATCTCCCTGGCGGTGGCCGCCCGGGAGGCGGGCCACACGGTCTGCATCCTGGAGATGGACCGGCAGGCCACGATCTCGGACTGGCTCGACCACCGCACCGTCGACGGCCCCGAGGTGGCGCAGATCGACGCCACCCAGATCGACGCCGTGATGGAGCGCCTGCGCGACTCCGCCTACGACTACGTGTTCATCGATACGCCCGGCGTCGATTCCACCGGCACGCTCTCGGCGATCCGCGCGGCGGACCTCTGCATCATCCCGTGCCGGCCCACCCCCGCGGACCTGCGGGCGTTCAAGCCGACGCTGGCGGCCGTCTACCGGCTGGAGAAGAAGTTCGCCTTCGTGCTGAACCAGACCCCGCCGCGCTCCTACCGGGTCCGCGACGCCTCGGACGGGCTCGCCGTGCTCGGCATCCTGCCCGACGTGAACATTGTCGCCCGCACCGACCACCAGGACGCGATCGGCCTCGGCCAGGGCGTCACCGAGTTCAACCCCAAGGGGCAGGCCGCCGGGGAAGTCCGCCGTCTCTGGTCGTGGATCGAGCGCCGCACGCAGTCCCTGAGGACGGGCCAGCATGTCCAAGCCGCCTAAGCTCAGCCTCGCGGCGATCGTGGCCTCGGCGAATCCGCCGGCCAAGTCGCTCGCCCGATCCGCTTCGGCGGCCCGGCCGCAGGGCGCCGAGATCGTCTCGCTCGCCCTGGCGCCCCCGGCGCCGCAGCAAGCGGCCACGCTCAAGCAGCGCGCCCGGCAGATGTCGGTCTATCTGGAGCCGCCGGTCTACGACCAGCTCCGCGACCTCGCCTACGCCGAGCGGACCAAGATGCACGCCCTGATGCTGGAGGGGCTGGAACTGCTGTTCAAGCAGCGCGGCGCCCGCTCGATCGCGCAGCTGACCGAGACGCAGGGCCGCTGAGGGCAGCTTGGCACATCGCCCTCCGAGACGGGGCGCGATCGGCCCTGCATCTCGTCTGTCTCCCGCAACGACGACCGTCACACATCGCTGGCCGCTGGGCTCTCTCCTCCCCAGGCGCCCCCCCCCAAGCTAACGGATACACACATCTCCCTTGGAGAGGCGAAGGCGGCTCCGCGCGTCTCCCTCCCCCCTCTGCGGGGGAGGGTGGCCCCGAAGGGGGTCGGGAGAGGGGAACCCGGCTTCCGAATAGGGCGTGGCCGTCTTGGAGGGCGCGCCCTTGCCTGAAACGTCGCTCCCCTCTCCCGACCCCTGCTGACGCAGGGGCTACCCTCCCCCGCAGAGGGGGGAGGGAGGGCGCACGAGCCATCCGGGCCGCCTCACTTGGCAACCGCACGATGATCCCAAACCCGATGTGTGAATCCGCGAAGCCCCGCGCGGGGATCTCTGCGATCATCGTCGGCGCAGCGGGCGCCGTAGACAGGCTGGACTCTGTTCTCGGACAGCACCTTACCTGTCGCTCTTGAGATCACGCGCGACCCGTCCACAACCGCCGGACGCGGCGCCTGAACCCCGGCCGCCAACAGCGTTCAGGCTTCCTTTACGCAACCGATACAAGTGTGGGTGGACCCGGAAGCGTCCCTCTTGCGCATTCGGGTCCGGTCCGCCGTCGGACCCCGGTCACGCGTAGAGTTTGGTGAATCCCACGATGGTGCGCACGACCCTTCCCCGGCCTGCGCGCCTCGCCCTGCGGCTCCTAGCCGTCTCGGGCGTGGCCCTGGCCACGGCCAACTGCGCCACCACGCCCCAGCAGCAGAAGCTCAGCGCCGGCAACGGCGTCGACCCGAAATACGGGGTCAAGGCGAGCCCGCGCCTCTACAACGAGGGCGACGTGATCCCGAAGGGCGGCGGGCGCCGCTATACCGGCAAGCCCTACGTGGTCGCGGGCCAGACCTACGTCCCCAAGGAGGATCCCCGCGGCTACGTGCGGGAGGGCCTCGCCTCCTGGTACGGCTCCGCCTTCCACGGGCGCATGACCGCCAACGGCGAGGTGTTCGACCGCCACTCGATCGCGGCCGCCCATCCCACCCTGCCGCTGCCGAGCTATGCGCGGGTGACCAACCTCGACAACGGCTACTCGATGCTGGTGCGGGTCAACGACCGCGGCCCCTATCATGCGGGCCGGGTCATGGACGTCTCGGAGGAGGCGGCCGAGGCCCTGGGCTTCCACCGCCGGGGCACCGCGCGGGTCCGCGTCGAATATGCCGGCAAGGCCTCGGTCGCCGGCAGCGACGACCGCAAGCTGCTGGCCAGCCTGCGCACCGACGGGCAGCCAGCCGGCCGCTCGACCGTGATGGTGGCCGATCTCGGCCCCACCGCGGAGACCGAGCGCTACGAACGCTCCACCCCGGCGCCGCTCGCCTTCAAGCCGGCTCAGGACCGTGCGCAAGAGCCGGCGCAGGAGCCCGCGCAGGCGCGCGAGGATTCCGCCCCGGCGCCGCGGCCCGCACCGGTCCGCGCCCCGATCGTCCTGGCCTCGGCGGCCGTCACGGTCCCGGCGGCGGTTCAGCCCACCGCGTCGCGGGCGCGGGAGTTCCGCCCGATGCCGGTCGCGGCCCGGGGCGCGAACCTGCAGGTGGCGGGCCTCAACCCGGCCGCCCTCGCCCCGCCCTCGGCCGGGCACGGGGGGGCCTCGAAGGCCACCGCGTCCGGCCGCAACGCCCTGGCGGAGACAGCGCATCATCCGGGTTCCGCCCGGCTGGCCCAGGGTGGGCCGGCGGCGATGCCGGGTCAGGCCAAGCTGGCCCTGGCGCGCCTTGCCGCGGCGGCGCCCGCCAAAGGTCCCGCGCCCAAGACCCTGCCGTTCAAGGTCGCCGCGGCCCGGCCTGCGCCGGCGATGCACGCGGCCGTGCCGCAGACTGGTCCGGCCAAGGCGGCCTCCATCAAGACGGCGTCCGCCCCGGTTGCGGCGAAGGTTGCAGCGGCGAAGGTCGCGCCGGCCAAGGGGGCGACAACCCAGGCGGCCGCCAAGGCGCGGCCGTCCCGCATGGCCGGGATCTACTGACGCCCGCACGGCCTCCGCGCGGCCGCCCCGGCCGCCGATGCGGCATTTCGCATTCGATCCGGCACTGAAACCGTAATATGGTCACGCTTGTTATTGGGATACGGCCGGATTGCCTCCGGCCGGGCCACGAGCGCGGGACGGAACGGCGATGCGCAGGACCCTTCTCACCCTTCTGGCCGCCGCCTGCGCGTTGGGGGCCGGCCTCGCCGCCGCGCGCGCGCAGGGCTTCCAGACCGCGGCGCCGCACGCGATCCTGATCGACGCCGATTCCGGCTCGGTCCTGTTCGAGAAGGCCGCCGACGAGCGGTTCTCGCCGGCCAGCATGGCCAAGCTGATGACCACCGACATCGTGTTCGAGGCGCTGAAATCCGGCCGCCTGTCCATGGACACGGAGTTCACCGTCACCGAGGACGCGTGGAAGCGCGGCGGGGCGGGCGGCGGCGGCTCGTCGATGTTCGCGCAGGTCAACAGCCGCATCAAGATGTCGGACCTGCTGCGCGGGCTGATCGTGCAGTCGGGCAACGACGCGGCCATCACCATCGCGGAGAACATGGCCGGGTCCGAGGACGCCTTCGCCGGGCTGATGAACCAGCGCGCCAAGGAGATCGGGCTGACGAACTCGACCTTCCGCAACGCCACCGGCTATTCGGCGCCCGACCAGAAGGTCACGGCCCGCGACATGGCGAAGCTCGCGCTGCACATCATCGAGACCTACCCGGATTACTACAAGATCTTCTCCGAGAAGGAGTTCACCTGGAACAAGATCCGCCAGCAGAACCGCAACCCGCTGCTCGCCCTCGATATCGGCGCGGACGGGCTCAAGACCGGCTACCTGGAGGAATCCGGCTACGCGCTCACCGGCTCGGCGGTGCAGAACGGCCAGCGGCTGGTGCTGGTGGTCTCCGGCCTGAAGACCGCCCGCGACCGCGCCGCCGAGGCGCGCAAGCTGATGGAATGGGGGTTCCGCGCGTTCGAGCCCCGGCAGATCTTCGCGCCCGGCGAGACGGTCGCGGAGGCCTCGGTGTTCGGCGGACAATCGGGCTCGGTGCCGCTGGTGGCCAAGAAGCCGGTGCGGGTGCTGCTGCCCCGCGGCTCCAGCGACCGGGTGAGCGCCCGGGCGATCTACACCGGCCCGCTCGTCGCCCCCGTGGAGGAGGGCCAGCGGGTCGGCGTGCTGCGCGTCCAGCGCGGCGACACGATCGCCCTCGACCAGCCGCTCTTTGCCGGCGCCGCGGTGGAGCCCGGCACGCTGCCGCAGCGGGCCATGGATGCGGCGCTGGAATTCGGCACCGGGCTCGTGCGCAAGGCCCTCGACCGGGCCGGCAAGGGGAATGACAAGGGGAATGATAAGGGGGGCGACAAGGCCGCCGCCGGGGCCGCCAACCCGTCGTGACCGTGCTGCCGTGACCGTGCCACGCATTGGGGACGCCGCGGAGCGGCGGGGCACCTTCATCACCGTCGAGGGCGGGGAGGGCGCCGGCAAGTCGACCCAGATCGCCCGCCTCGCCGCGACCCTGCGGGCGCGCTCCGGCCGGGGCGTATGCGTGACCCGCGAGCCCGGCGGCTCGCCGCGGGCGGAAGAAATCCGGACGGCGCTGCTCGGCGGGCTCGCCAAGCCCTTCGGCCCGTTCGCCGAGGCCCTGCTGTTCAGCGCGGCCCGGATCGACCACCTCGACCGGCTGATCCGCCCGGCGCTCCAGCGGGGCGAGACCGTTTTGTGCGACCGCTTCATCGACTCGACCCGGGCCTACCAGGGCGCGGCCGGCGGCCTCCAACCGGGCGTGCTGGACGCCCTGGAGCGGGTCGTGGTCGGCCCGACCCGGCCCGACCTCACCCTGATCCTCGACCTCGACCCTGCGGCCGGCCTCGCCCGTGCGGCCGGCCGCGGCGCCCGGACCGGGCAGGGGGCCGACCGGTTCGAGGCGGAAACCCTCGATTTCCACATCCGCCTGCGGGAGGCTTTCCGGGCGATCGCCGGGGCCGAGCCGGGGCGCTGCGCGGTGATCGACGCGGGCCGCGATCCCGATGCGGTCGAGGCCGCGATCCGCGCGACCGTCGCGGCCCGGCTGCCGGATCTGCTGCCGGGGGCGGGGAGCCAGGGCGATGCGGCGTGATCGGGCCGGACGGTTTGCGGCGCGTCCGGTCTGCGCTATCTTCGGGCATGGGACCGGCGGTGACCGCCGCCGATTCCTGGCCTTCACCCGTTAAGGTGTCGCCAACTCAAGATCAGTGGGTGAATGGCTGGTTGGAGATGGAACCTCCGCGCGCCATTTTCCGATCTCGAGAACGCCAGAGAGAGAACCATTCTCTGCACGCCCGGCCGCATCGGGCCGCGTGCGGCCGTCGCGGAGTGGGTTGGTGAGGCCCACCGTGCGAGGCCGATGTGCGACCGGCCCCGAGGCGCTGGGCGCCGCCTGTCCACTTCTGTAAGCGGAGCCGTGGCGGCGTCGCCAGAGGGGTTGGAACCCACCAGGACGAAATTTCGGGACGCGCCATGAAGCCCATCGACCGCGCCGCCGACGACGTCGAGCCTGGCGACCTGCCGGGCATCCCGCGCCCCCGCGAGACCCTGGCGCTCGTCGGCCACGCGGCGGCGGCCGAAGCCTTCGCGGCCGGGATCGCGGCGGGGCGCCTGCACCATGCCTGGCTGATCGGCGGCGCCCCCGGCATCGGCAAGGCGACGCTGGCCTACCGGGTCGCCCGCCGCCTGCTGGCCCATCCCGGGGGCCGGGGGCCGGCCGGGCTCGACGTGGCGCCGGACGATCCCGTCGCCGGCAAGGTCGCGGGCCTGTCGCACCCGAACCTCGTGGTCCTGCGCCGCCACCGGGTCGTAGGCGCCAAGGCGCTGCCGACCAAGATCTCGGTCGACATGGTCCGCAGGGCGCTCGACCTGTTCGCCACGACGGCGGCGGATTCCGGCTGGCGGGTCTGCATCCTCGACAGCGCCGAGGACCTGAACGCCAACGCGGCCAACGCCCTGCTCAAGGTGCTGGAGGAGCCCCCGCCGCGGGCGCTGTTCCTGATCCTGTCGCACCAGCCCGGCCGGCTGCTCCCGACGATCCGCTCCCGCTGCCGCGCGCTGATGCTGCGGCCGCTCGTGCCCGAGGAGGTCGCCCGGGTCGTGCGCGCCCTGCCCGCGCCGTTCCCGCAGCCCGACGACGCGGCCCTGGCCCGGGCGGTCGCCGCGTGCGAGGGCTCGGTCGCCCGGGCGCTGGCGATGCTCGATCCGGTGACCGCCGGCCTCGTGGCGGAGGTCGAGACGCTGCTGGCGCGGGCGCAGGCTCCCGATTGGGGCCGGGTGCTCAAGCTCGCCGAGACCCTGGCGGGCCGGGACGCGGAGGCGCGGTTCGAGGCCGCCCAGGACGCGGTGCTGCGCTTCGTCTCGGGCGAGCTCGACCGGCGCCGCGACGAGCCGGCGGCCCGGCTGGCCGCCCTGGTGGAGGTCGCCGAGCGGTTCGGCCGCGCCGCCCGGGAGGCGGCCGTCTACAACCTCGACCGGCGCCCGGTGGTGCTGTCGCTGTTCGGGGATCTGGCGGAGGTGGGGTAGGGCGGGGGGACCGACCCCTGGGTTTGCCGGAAGCGATCAGACGTCGGCAGACCGGCAAGTTCGGCTGAGGGTGGATTTCTGCCGGTCCGCTTCGGCCCAAACACAGGGCGGGAGCGGACCTTCGAGGGGGCGCGTTATCCGCGCCGTGCGAGCGCCCGCCCAATCCCGAACAACAGCATCTCGGATATGCGATGCAGATCGAAGTGGCCGCCCCTTCCAAGCGCCGCGTGCGCTGCGATGCAATGATCTGCCGCTACGTCTAATGTGCTGACAGTCTCTTGGTTGAGCGAGGCAGCGGAGATGAACGCGTCGCGGTGAGCATCGGTGGTATCGATGTAAGCGCCACGACCTTGCATCGCACCAGTTTCATCGGGTGCGAGAGCCCCGCGGTTCAGCACCCAGCGGACATCGTTCATTTCTGTCAGGATCCGGAACTCCGCCGAGATTGAGCCGCCAGTTTGCCGAACGCGACGGATGCGCTCGAATACCCAACTGCGATCGTCCGGGTGTGTCCGTGCGAGGGCTGCTTCAAGGGGAAGCGGTTGGCCAGCCAGATTGGCATTGCCCGCCAGCAGGGCGGCCGCACCCTCATCGAGCACGGAGCGACCTGCAGCGACGTTCGTTCCCCAGGTTCCGATTAGGCCAGCCGCCCGTAGGGCAGGATCCATTCCAACTATGGAGACCATTCAGCCACTCCGCTGCGCACGCGTTCTCAACGCGAGAAAAACTGCGCACTAACAACGAGGATGGCACTAAATTGCCTCCCGCTCGCAGGGCTGCGACAAGTGCGGTGCGTTGCCGCAATCGTGAATTGTAATTTAGTACAAGACTACACGCCTGAGGTAGAAGATTGTTCTCTTGGCCAGGGACGGCGCGGGCGGTTCGCCGTCGGCACTAAAGGGTGACGAGAATGGCTGAAGACTGCACCAAGAGCGCCCTCAAGCGCGTGGCGCAGGCGCTCAGCGTCAGCGAGGACGTATTTTTGAAAGGCCATCCCCGAGGTGTGTCGCCTACCGCGACCATATCGGAGGAATTGGAGTTGCTGAGGCTGTTCGCGACGATCACAGATCCTGAGGTGCGGCGAACCTGTCTCCGATATGTGCAGAACCTCGCCGACACCTCCGACATGGCAGCTGGATAGCGGTCTGTGCTCGCCCGTCGAGAAGCGATCAGCGCTCTGCCCAGGATCCCAGAGCCACCGCACGTCGCACAGGTGCGGGTGACGGCAACGAGGAACGCCGAGGAAGCGCAGCTTTTGGGCAAGGCCGATAGCCATCGAGGCGACTGGGCTGAGTCGCATGCGGAATGGCAGCTTCGGGCAGAGTCTTGCCGCCCCAGCCCCAGCCTTGACAATGTTCCTATATTATGCTCATTAGCCGCCACCTGTCCACGGCGGCCCGGGAGCGATCCCGG
>NZ_JALNUM010000151.1:0-12885 GCF_026540795.1 Methylobacterium sp. GC_Met_2 | reverse complement strand
GGTCGAAGTCCTCATCCCCGGGCGGGGGCGGCCGTCGGTCATCGTAGGGCTGTGCGCCTGCCCCCGCCGTCGAAAGGAAGAGCAAGGCGGCGCCGGCGAGAAGTGCGCGCATGTGGACCCCGTAGTTGAACCTATAGAAGGCGCGCTCGATCATGAGCGCTGGATGATCATGTTTTGGCCGTGCTATCTCTGATTTTCGGCTAAACAAGCGCAGGCGATTGCTAGTCGTGCTCGAGCAGCCTCGACTAATCTTACGTTGCCGTTAAGCCATCCCGACAGAAGCTCCAAGTTCTGTATCAGATCGGATCGCATTTCTAAATCAAGTCGTTTGAAGTCTTCTAAGACTTCTGGTTTATCCTGCTCAGATATCAAAAAAGCCATCCTCAAAAAAGGTAGCATTGTATCACCAAAACCGTACCATTCGTCGTTTGAGAGTATAGGGCAGCCTTGAGTGTGCGAGCACGATTGAAAGTTTATACGTGCGATTTCAGAAGGCTCCTTACCAGACGGGATTTGTGGGTGATATCGTTTCGCAAAAAGCATTGATGTACCTCGAGATAGCAGAAATTAAAATATGCATATGTCTTGGCTTTGATAGACTTGATCTTAAAATTGTTTTCATTATATTGCTGTGATGATAATGTACATTTTGAGTGTACACGCTTAGAATGTAGATGATCCTGCAGTAGCTTGATATTGTTGTGTTATTTACCCTGCGTTATGCCCTGTGGGCTGTTGAACGACCAACGACGCTTTCTTAACCGTTCCGTCACCTCCTGCCGTGACGTCAGCACGAACCACCGTGTGTGATGACGTTGCAGGGGGCAGGCATGGTGAGCAGCGGCGCGTTCGTTTCCTACCTGCGGGTCTCCACGGCCAGGCAGGGGCGTTCAGGGCTCGGCCTCGAGGCGCAGCGCAAGGCCGTCGCTGACTTCCTCGCCGGCGGCACCTGGCGGCATGTGGCCGAGCTCGTGGAGGTCGAGAGCGGCGCGCGAGATACGCGCCCTCGCCTCGCTGAGGCCCTGACGCTGTGCCGGATCCACGGGGCGACGCTCGTGATAGCGAAGCTCGACCGCCTCTCCCGTGACGCTGCCTTCCTGCTCAACCTGCAGAAGGCCGGCGTGCGCTTCGTGGCTGCCGACATGCCTGAGGCGAACGAGCTCGTGGTCGGCATCATGGCCGTTGTCGCTCAGGCCGAGCGCAAGATGATCTCGGCCCGCACCAAAGCGGCGCTGGCTGCAGCCAAGGCCCGCGGCGTGAAGCTCGGCAATCCAGGCAACCTGCGCAACCGGGATCTCGGCTCGGCCCGGGCGGCAGACGCACGGGCGCGCCGCAGCGCAGCTCGTGCTGCCGACCTCGCGCCGATCCTGGCTGACGTGCGGGCTGCCGGGGCGGTGTCACTGAGGCAGGTAGCGGCGGCGCTTAACGTCCATCAAATCCCAGCGGCGCGGGGCGGGGCTTGGACAGCAACCCAGGTACGACGGATTACAACGGAGACCGTCACCAGGAGAAAAATGCGTCCAACCCCGGCAACATGAATGCCAGAGTGGCGCCGGCCCCGATCACGCCGGCGGCCATCACGATGAACTCCACGCCCTACCTCCGGCAGATCTACGAGAAGCTAACTGAGGCGAGCCGGCAAAGTTTCAATCGTTCCAGTTCACCACCTGATGAACCGGTCGAGAGCCGGTAAGGCGGCAATGGTCAGGGCAATGGCCCCTACAGCTGCAACCAGCATGATGATCAAAGGCAAGGACAAAGCTACACGACTCCCGAGCAATTTCGGGGTCAACAGAGCCAGAATGAATTCTGTGCTGTGCGACAGAATGACTTTGTGGATAGCATCGAGGGGCGTGGCAGGCGTCATGTCCAACGGCAGCACTTAGGCATACGGCCCTCCGAACAGGTCCCCCAGCGCCTTACGCCTGAACAGTGTGCGCCATCGCCGCCGCCGGTGCTCAGGCCGGTCGTGGATCATATGGCAGCGCTGACAGAAGGCCGCGAGGTTAGCGTTCGCGTTGTTGGTCGTGTCGTGATTTCGGTGGGCGGCGGCCAACACAACACGGGTCGTGCGCACGAGCGCGAGTACATCGACTGTGCCGAGGGCGAGGCGCGCACGGCGCCCTCGCCCATCGCGCCACGTAGCCTTCTCAGCGTCCCACCAGCGGCCGTCGCCAAGGTGATAGACGAGTTGCCCGTGCGGCCGCCCGCAGCCTTCACAGCGGCCCCCGGCCCGCCGGAAACGGATCACGGCCGAGAGCTGTGGCCAGTCGATGGGGTAGAAGAAGCGGTGCTCTGGCCGGATCGGCACGGCCGCGTCAGGCAGCATGCCGGCCGGCGCGGTCGCGCTCAGCATACATGTGAGCGAGCTCCCGCCGCAGGGCCATGTTCTCGGCGTGCAGCTCGCCGGCGTCTATCGCCAGCTCCACACACTGCTCTTGCGTCTCGGCAAGCTGCTGCCGAAGCTCGGCGACCTCGAGCTCGAGCGCGAGGCGTTCAGGATCCTGCGAAGCTGTCATCGCCGTCGCAGCGGCACCCGCTCGAGTGCAAGCACGCCAAGGCTGATGCCGCTCAGCGTGCCGGCGAGCGAGGCCAGGAAGGCGGCCGTGATCATTCCGCCCCCGGCCCGCTGACCGCGCCGGCTGCAGCTGCGCCGAGCGCAGCTGCCAGGACCGCAACAAAAGCTGCTTCGATCATGGTTCAGGCCCCGATCTTAGCGACGAGCCGTCCGAAGCCCTCACGATAGGACATCCGCTCGCGCTCGCACCACTCCACGAAGACGTTAATGTCGGCGATGGCGGCCCGCAGGTTCAACTGGTCCGTGGGCTCGTCCACAGTGATGCGCCGCTTGCGTCGGGTCGGAACCTCGCGGCTCGGGAACCCGAGCCTGTCGGCCACTCGGTCGATCTCACGTGCGACAGGCGTGGCTGGCTCGGGCGCGGCCGGCTGGATCTCGGCGAGCTTGCCGAAGCCGAAAGAGGGCTTGGTGTTCACGCGGCGGCCTTTCTGTTGAGGCTGCTGACGAGCTCGATGATTTCGCCAGCCAGGCGCTCGGCATTTTCCTGAGCGGCAGTGAGGCCGTTCACGAGCGCCGGGTCGAGCTCGGCGAGGGTCCGGCCGTACGTGAACATGCTCTTGTATGCGGCCCGTTCGTTCAGATGTGTGGTGAGGACCGGAATGCCGGCGCCGCGCAGCTCGTCGATGATCATTTTCTCGTTCCGCGTCGGGATAGCCGGCGAGGTTCGCGTGAACAGGACACGGAAGGGGATCGCGCGGCCGACCACTTGCTCTTCCTCCTGCACGAGGCCAACGGCCCGGGCTGCCTGAGCGGCGTCCACGGCTGAGGCCTGCATCGGGATAAGCACCAGATCAGATCGCATGATCGCCCGGGACACCATGCGGCTGGCCGTGCCCTCGAGGTCCACGAGCACGAACTGGCGAGCGGCACGCTCGGCGTCGATCGCCGAGACGATGCCGCTCTCGCCGACATCGCCGAGCACCTTCATGCCCGTGCTGCTGCCGCCCTTAGCCCAGGTCGCGATCGGCCTGTTCGGGTCGCAGTCGAGAAGCGTCACGGTCGCGTCGTGAACCGCCAACGTCGTGCCGAGCACGAGCGCCGTGGTCGACTTCCCTGCCCCGCCCTTCGGGTTGGCAATCGATATGACAGGCATTCCGCCGCTCCCCTGCCGGGACATAGAGGGCGGCAGGATAGAGGCTGGGTCGGTTAGCGAACCGTTAATCCCATCTGCGAGACGCCGCGCCGAGCCGATATCAGCCGCATGCGCCGGCGCCCGTACGAGGCCATCCGCTCGCCACTGCTATGCTCTGAGCTCTGCCGCGCCCGCTAGAGGATGATAGCTAGCACTAGCTCGTGGGAGCGTTCGGGTCCGCTCGAGAGCATTCCGAAGCTTTCAGAGGTCAATCTGCCAGGGGAGGGATTTTCGCCGGGGGTCGACCGTGCCAGTGTGCCAGCTCGGGCGAGGGGGCGGCCATCTGCCGACGCCGCGCTCGTTTGACAGGAGAACTGCCAAGCCGACTATGCGGCGAGCCGGATCACCGGCGAGTCGAGGACCTGAAACGCAAAAACCCGCCTCGAGGGCGGGTCTCACGCCGGGCAAGCCCGGGGATGAATGATCGTTTGGCGACATCATCCTCCCCGAAAACCCGGCTTCGCGCAAGCGGAAAACACCTGTTTTCCGCAGCGGCGGAGCTTTGCCCGATGCGTCTGCACCCTCGCGGCGGGTCTTTCGACCCGAGGGGCGGAGCTATGTTCATTTTCGAGGAGATGCGCGCGGCTGTTGAGGCGGCCGCATTGGACCGGCTGGGCGACGTCGCCGCTGCCGTGTGGAAAGCCTATGGGGCAGGGGGGCTCACAGACGAACAGGCCGAGCAGCTCGACAGTCTCTTGAACGCCCGGCGTGGCGCAGCACGAGCGGCCTCTACAAAGGCCCAGCCCCTTGCGGCCGTGGCGGCGCAGCTCATGCCGGCGCTCGCCCCTCCCCCCCGAAGGGAGGGGGCGCCGCCTGCCCGCGTGCACCACCGCACAGGCTCGCGCCCACGCACACCTGACAGCCTTGCCCGGCGCCGTCGCATGGCCGCCGGCGGCTACCTGCCCCCGGCCCTCGCTGCGGCCTTCACACAAGGCGAGCAGGCCGTGCTAGCCGTCGTCGCCCTCGAGGTAGGGAAGCGGGGCGCATGCACGCTCGCCCTCGGCCACATGGCGGCGCTCGCCGGCGTGTGCCTGACCGTGGCCAAGCGCGCCCTTCGCCAGGCTCGCACGCTGGGCCTGGTCAACGTCGAGGAACGGCGCCTCAGCCGCTCGCGCAACGACACCAACGTCGTGCGCGTCGCGAGCCGCGAATGGGGCGCCTGGCTGCGCCTACGCCTGCCCCGGGCGAGCCCTGCAGGCTTCGGGGGGAGTGCAGGCACAACGGCGAACGCCACGGCTACCAGAGATATTCGAGGGCCATCCACAAGCCGTCCCCGCCCCGGAAACAGGCGCCTGACAGCCCAGAATCGCGCAAGCCCACCTGTGGCGCGAACTGTAGGCGCCTGAGCCCGCCGCGCGCTCGTATGAACGGCGAGCGCCGGCCTCAGGCTTCCGAAAGAACGTGCTGGATCCTGCAGCCTCGCGGCCAGCGGAACCGAGAAGGGCTGCCGAGGGACAGCGATTGACCTCGCCGGCGCGGCACGATTTTCGAATCAGCATGGACCGTAGGATGCTGGGGCGCTCCCGATGCCCAATGACCTGACCGTGCCGCTGATCATGGCCTCCATGTTCACGGCCGGTTGCTACCTGATACAGCGCCTCGAGCGATACGCCGCGAGCGTGGAACATTCGCTGTCCATGGCGCTGGTGTGCCTGACGATATTCACATTCGTTGCCCTGATCGGACGCTATGCCGAAGAGGTGCACCCACACCCGCAGGTCGCGGCGCTTAGCCCATCATCCCCGTGAACGACCAATGCTCATCGGTGCTTTTGATCCTGAGCCCTGATGCCGCGGCCCGGTGATGTATCAGCAGGATGCCTCCCATCTTTCCCGCAACGGCTGCAGAGCCAATTGGGAGAACGAGATGAAGGCAAATGTGACGCGAGCCGCTCTAGCGGCAGCGATAATCCTGGGCACATCCGGTGCTGTGATGGCGCGCGGCGGTGGCGGCGGGGACAGCGGTAGCGGCCTGAACCCCTATTCCGAGTTGAGCGGCAACGGCCGCACCGGCGGGGTGAATAGCGGCAACTATGCGCCGCCGGCGTACAACACATATCTGCAGGCCTATGGGCCGTATGGTCCCCAGGGTCGGCCCGTGAGGGAGCGTTACAGGCCGGTGCAGCGTCCGTATTACGGGTACCCTTATTGAGCCGGGATACTCATGGGACGGGCCTTCGCCATTCGGAGGCCCGCCTCGCGGCGGCAGATTTGCAGGCCAATCGCCGCCAGCTTGGGCGCCAGTGCGTTCAGCGTTTCGCGCAGCACTGCTTCATCGGCCCACTTGCCAGCCTCGACCAGCACCGCAGCCGCATGCCAGCCTACGCTGCCGGCATGCGGCTGCGGTAAGCGGCGTGCCAGCGAACCTTCCATCTTTGTTGAACCGCTTTGGCTCGGCGGTCGTTTAGGAGTTTGCAGCAGCGTAAAACCCATTCGCATACGTCGAGCCGACTGGGACCAAACGCTTTCTACCGACCAGCGAAGGCGGTACGAACGCGCTGCATAATTTGAAGTTGCGGAAGTGGTTTCCGCCACCGTTCACAGTGTCGGACAATACCCAAATCCAAGTATAAATTACCTATCGTCTCAGACGTAGATGGTCTGGCCGCTATGCTGTTTAGTCGGCACAGCGTAGGATCTTATTCGACGTATTAACCTATCTCGAGTTGCTAATATTACTTATGGCGCAGCTTGCCAGTGCCATTGCAGCACGTTATAAGCACTGCAATAAGCAATCATTAACCCTCCGCCATTGGCCTCACCAGAGGAGTTGAGACCATGCTGGATCGTGTCGATAACCCTGCCCTTACCGATGTGTGTGCGCCGCAGCATGGCGTCGAGATCGCCGAGCACGTAGCTAGTCAACTGGCCGTTCAGGTGAGCGATGCGGCGGAGGCGATGGCGGAGGCTGTGCTGCCGCCGGCGCCGTTCGTGGCCCGCGGGCTGCGGCTGGACTGGGCGGCCAAGCGCGGGCTCGATGTCGGCGTGGCCGCCACCGCGCTGTTCCTGCTGCTGCCACTGCTCCTGCTGATCGCCGGCCTAGTGTTTGCCGGCGACCGCAAGGCCCCGATCTTCCGCCACATGCGGCTCGGCCGCGACGGACGCCGCTTCGGCTGCCTGAAGTTCCGAACCATGGTGACGAACGGCGACGCGGTGCTGCAAGCCTACCTCGCCGCCAGCGCACAGGCCCGGGCTGAGTGGGCGGCGACCCACAAGCTCACCGACGACCCGCGGGTCACCGCCATCGGGCAGGTGCTGCGCAAGACCTCCCTCGACGAGCTGCCGCAGCTCTGGAACGTGCTGCGCGGCGAGATGAGCCTGGTCGGCCCCCGCCCGATCGTGCCGGCCGAGGTCGCCCGCTACGGCCGGGCGTTCCCGACCTGCTTTGCCGTGCCCCCCGGCGTCACCGGCCTGTGGCAGGTCTCGGGCCGCTCCGACACCACCTACGCGGAGCGCGTCGCCCTCGACCTCGACTATGCCAGCCGCTGGAGCCTGCGCCGGGACCTCGCCATCCTGCTGCGCACCGTCCCCGCCGTCCTAGCCCAGCGCGGCAGCCGGTAACGCATCTGCGCCTTAAGGGATCAGGCCGTGCACGACGACAACCCACTTTGGTACGACTACGCCGAACCCGACGAGGCGGACAGCGCTGTGATGCTGGCCTTGGCAGTTTTAGTCGGGTTGTTACTGGCTGCGGCTACAGCAACGGTCTGGGTGTACTGGCTACCGGACCGGCTCTACCATTGGTTAGTCGATGAAACCACGCGGCGTAATGGTCCGGGCGCAAGGCGCGGCTAAGCCGAAGCATCAGACTGCAGCGGTCCACCCTCTTCATATGAAGGAGCGTTCTCGCACAGACGCCAGAATTCGACGAAGCCGGCTGCGTAGGCAGCAAGGACCACAGCAGCCCAATGCATGATCGGGTCCTCTCAGAGCCATCGGTGCATCGGTGTGCACCCGTAAGCTTCACGTTTCTCACGGGCTCACTGAACAACCCGTATCCGGCAATATAATGGCACAATATCGTTCCAGTGGCAAAACGAATGCTCTTATTTTGTGCGATATTTTGCCATTCTGAGCCCTGCCTTCCGGCGGCAGATCCGAAGCCCGACCGCAGCCAACTTCGGCCCCAGGCCGGCCAAGGCCTCGCGTAGGGCCACCTCATCCACCCATTTCCCCGCGGTCACCAAAACCGCTGCGGGATGCCGGCCGCCCTGCGCTAGAGGCGCCAAGGTCTCGATGATCTTGGTGCTGCTGCCGATGCCGCCAGCGGGCCCACGCAGGACCATCCCGGCGGCATCCACGTCGAATAGGCGGCCCGGGGGCGGCCGCAGGCCGGGCTGTACCTGCCGAGCCAGCGCGCGGGCGGCCTCGACGTCCCGACCGGCCCCCTCGGCTTTCGCTCGAAGCCTAGCGATGGTCCGAGAGCTTGGGGGCCGCTTCACCGGCGGCGCGTTCGGATCCCCCGGCGGGATGACGACGCGGATCAGGTGCGGGTTATCAGCCGGGTCGAGCTCGATGCCCGCCCGGCCTGCACTAGGCCTTCCGTCGATCAAGTGAGCGAGCCCCTTCTCGATGCGCCTCGGACCCGGAGGTCTATTGGAGGCCCACAACCACGAATTTCCCGTTCTCGTCCAGCTGTGTTCCCCAGATCATATGCGACGCCTGATGTTCGCTCGGACCGAACTTCAGCGTCGTTCCCAGCCCCAAGTCAAAGTTGCCAAGCCCCTCCAGCCCGTCGGCAAGCCGGTCGCCATCAATCTTGACCCCCGGCGTCGCGGCAATCCGCTTGACTGCCTGAATGACGATCTTCGCGTCGATGAAGGCTTCCAGCGAAACGTAATCCGGTTGCTCCCCAGGAAAGTACTTGCCCAACAAAGACTTGAAGTCGAGAACGGCCTTCGAGTAACCACCCACGGCAGGCACCACCTGCGTGACCAGCACTCCCTCACCCACCTTGTTCCCCGCCAGGGCGAGTTCCTCGGCCAGGGCCGTGGCGCCAACGGCAGAGACGTCGGTGTAGATCATGCGTGGGTGGAGCGGCCGCGTCAGCTTGATGAACTCGGCCGCTGGGCGATACAGCGCCACCATCACGACCGCCTTCGGCGGTGTTTTGCGCGCCTTCAGAGCCGCGACCGCTCCGGCCACGTCGATCGTATTGCGCCTGTAAGTGAGCTTCTGGGGCGGCTGTTCGTAATGCCCCTGGAGCGCGCGGATTGCCTTCACAACTCCAGCATAGCCCGCCTCACCGAACGGATCGTCTTGTGCGAACACCACAATTTCACGCGGTTTCAGGCCACGCACGTTCACGAGATAGCGGACGACCGCCTCTGTCTCCTCAGCGTAGCTCGGCCGATAATTGAAGACGTAGCGGTCCGGTGGCACGGTACGGACGAGGTCCGAGCCTGTGTAGGCGCCGAAGAACAGGAGCTTGTGGTCGAGCACCCAAGGCAAGATAGCCGCTGCGGTTGGCGTGCCGAAGTTCGCGACGAAGCCCACGACGCCGTCCTTCTCGGTCATGCGCTTGACGAGATCTGGTGTCCGAGCTGGCTCGTAGCCGTCGTCGGCGGTGATGAGCTTGAGGCGATAGGGGCCAATACCACCGACATCGTTTGCAGCGTTGAACGCGGTCAAGACGCCAATCGAGAGCTGATGACCGAACTCCTTGTTTGCACCGGAAAACGGGGCAATCAGACCGAAGCGCACCTCGGCCTTCTCCGTGGGACCTTGGTTGTTGAGCTCGCGACCTGCGTCACCGTTAAGCGGACGTGAAGAAGAGGTGGGATTGCCGCTTGGCGATGGTGAAGGTTCCTGTCGGCTCTTCTCATCGGGCGCCGGGGCGAACCGATTCGCTCCTGGCTGCTGAGGCTGTGCATGTCCCGAAGAAGCCGCCCAGATCATTGGCGTGCAGCTGATCACAAGCCAGATAGAGAGGCGGACAACCAACCTCGACATATCGACCCTCGCTGCTCGGCGCTGCCGAAAGCTTTGGAACACCTGTATTTACTCTCTACGTACGTAGAGCTTCTGCAGCAACATGACTGCTCGGATAGCCGGTGGAAATCACTTCGAACCGCTGCAGCCACGGCGGTGTCGCCCGCCACCACAGTGCTGCTGGCCAATTCCTCAAAGGGCGCATCCACGGTTGCGCGCCCGAGCAGGGTAATGGCCACCTTCGTCATGCTGTCCTCGTGAAATTGATGCGGCCGCGCTCGCCTTGACCGCTGAACTGGGCACGGGGGCGGAGGCGAGCTTTTCGTTGTTCGACGGGCCGCAGACGCCGTCACATGAACCCCCGGGCAGGGTGTGGCCGGGCGCGCTGAGGCGCCCGGCAATCTCAGGCCCGAAAAGCCGCCGCCAGGAAGCCCCTGCCCGGCGGTGGCTTGCCGATCCAAGTGGTTGACCGCGTGGATCGGATTAGAATTGAAGTGCCAGCACGCAAAACTTGACCAGTTCAACACGCTTTCACGTGGCGGGGCCCGGAGTTCTGCTTCCCGCTGTTGGATTGCTGGCGTCACCCTCGTGAAGTGCCCCGCTTTGCTGTCAGGCCTTCAAGGCTGGCAGCAATTCCAGAATTCAGGCAAGTTCAACTCGCTTCGCGTCGCCCGGGTCATTCTCGGGACCGCCGAACGGTCCACGATACTCGCGCGTAGGCGGCGACTTCGGCAACGCCTGCACCGGCTGAGCGCCTGGTTCGGCGATAAGCTTCCGCCTCGGCTTTGTAGGCGTAGGCGCTGCCTCGACCGGCTCGGGCAATAGGCCGAAGCGTAGGTTCTCGATGCGCTTGACGATTTCGCTCGGCTTGGCGAGGGCGTCCATAGCCTTCCAGATCGCGGGCTCTCCCGCTCGAAACCCCGGTAGCGAAATTCTCGAGTGAAGCGGAAACACGACCTGACGACTTGAGCCAAGCAGAACTTGTTGCTCCGTGAATTTACGCAGTTCTACTTGTATGCATTCGGTCAATGGAATGCCCCGGATCTTGATCACTCCTCGGCCTGGTCCTGTCTTGTAGACGTTGTCTTGGTCGAAGGTGCCCGGCGTGGTCTGGCCAACTTCGACCCAAAGTTCGACCTCAGTTTCCGACAGAACTTCGTCCGGACCCGCCGGGATATCACGAACGGTGTGCTCAACAGACTGAATGCGCTCGGCCCCGCGAGGCAGATCGGCATTGACGCGCTGCAGCTCCATTTCCGCACGCGCCACCACTTCCATCAGGCGCACGAGGTCCGTGGCCATGCTGTCGTAATGTTCGGCAAGCGCGCGACGGGCGTCGTCCGCCTGAACGCGGGCAGCCTCGTATTCGGCAACGCGTTCGGCCTCAGCTTCGCGATCACGTGCCTCAGCCAGCCGCTCGCGCAGCGCCTCGATCAGCGCCGTCGCTCGGTCGATCCTGACACTCGCCTCTCGGCGCGCAGCATCGAGGCGAAGCGTCTCTGCCTCGTTCCCCCCGAGGAGGCTACCGCGATAGGCTTGCTCGGCGGCAGCCTGTGCCTCCCGCGCCGCGGCGAGCTCAGCCTGAGCGGCCGGCAGGGATGGGTTCAGTTCGTCCGAGGTCGCATCCTCGCGCTGAGCGAGGCCTAGCAGCGCCTTGAGCGTCTTCAACATCAAACGGCTCCCTCGCTGAAGTGCGCAATCATCTCCGGCGAGATGTTTGCGCCGGGGCGCAGCCCGTGGGCCGCGTTCACCTGATCCGCGAGCTCATCCGGCGTGGCCGCAGCATTGACCCGGGTGACCGGCTGGCTTGCGGCTACCATTCCTGGGCCGCCCATGTTCGCGCCTGCCTGCAGGCCGCGCTCGGCGTTCAATTTGGCGACAACATCGTCCCAATCGCCAGCGCCAGCGCTAGCCTGGCTCGGCAGAGCGCCATGGGGCGCGCTGCCGGCCGGCTGGGCCGCGGCAAGCGCGGGCGTGGTGGCGGGCAGCGCAGCACCTAGCGGCCGGCCGGCACGGGCGAGAGCATCGAGGGTCGTGCGAAGTGAGGGTTTCATGTCCATGACGGGGCGGTCCTGAATGGGTCAGCGGATGCGCGGAAGGCGGCCGACGAGGCGCGCGATGCTGGCCTCGGTCACAAGCGTGCGGGACCCGACCTTGACCGCCTCGAGGTCCCCGGCGTTGACGAGCTCGCGCACCTTGGTCTTGCCGAGGCCAAGCCGAGCTCGAGTGTCGTCAAGCGTATTCAGGAGGGGGGCGGGGGTAGCTTTCATGCTTCGAGCCGGTGGCCTGCGGTCATCCGCGATAGGCCCCGATCATCGACGACGGGCTACGGCCTGTCAGTGACGAAAAGTTCCGCCAAGTGGTTGATTTCGCTACGTGCCAGCAATTGCCCGAGCCGAAGCCACACCAAAGGCGAGACGTCGCGCCAACCGAGGACGCCCAAGAGCGCGCGAGAATGAGCTCGAGCGCCACTCTTCGCCGACGAGTTCAACGTGGCGAGGAGGCAGCCGGACAGCGAGACCCAGGCGGCCGCCAGCCCCTCGAGCGTCTTGTGCTTCCGGGCGAGCCGGCGGGCTGCTGTTTCATGCCGCTCCGGCCCCGCGGCGAAGTCGGCCTTGGCGATGATCGACCCGTCCGCGAGGCGATGGGCATACGCAACACGCTGGCCGCGCCCTGGTGCGAACAGTGCCGCAGCGTGTCGAGCCGACGACCAGTCAGAACGGCGGCCTCCGAAGCTCATGGGCGCTTCCTCGCTGGCGAGCTGCATTGCCACCATAGCGGCCAGCGCGAACCGGTCGCCGTCATCGAAGAAGCTCTTGGAGCAGTCGCCCCGGGCTCGCTTCCGGGTCCGGTGCCGCCGCCTGTCGGCCTCAGCCTCGGCAGCGATGGCCTCGACGAGGGGCCGAAGCGAACGACAGGCGAACGCGCTCGAGGGCTCAGCGGAAAGCGATAGCATATGATGCCCCTCTAAGAGGGCCAGTTTACTGGATTTCCATGTTGCAGCAGTGTTTTAGCGGCCAGCACAAGCGACTTATCCACACCGCCGGACAGCTGAGGCGGGAGGCTCGGCGAGGCCCTCGTTCTCAGCGACGAGTTCGAGGCACGGTAGAGGGGAGGAAGGGGCCCTTTTTCGCTCTGCGGCGACTGAAACGAAAGCCCGTTTGAGGTGAGCCAAAAAACGCGAAGGCCAAGGGCTGCGCATGTAGGGCGGAAGGTCAGGAAATGGTACGTTCCTTTAGCCCTCC
>NZ_JALNUM010000150.1:0-13014 GCF_026540795.1 Methylobacterium sp. GC_Met_2 | reverse complement strand
AGCGCCCGTCGCCGAGATGATAGACCATCCGCCCGTGCGGCCGCCCGCAGCCCTCGCAGCAGCCTTTCGCCCGCCCGAACCGGATCACGGCCGAGAGCTGTACCCAGTCGATCGGGTAGAAGTAGCGGTGCTCGGGCCGGATCGGCATGGTGGCCGGACTGTGCCACCCGTCGTGAAGAAAGCGTAGCCGTGGAACGCTGCTACCGATCACACATGGACCTATCCGACCTTCAATTCTGGGCCTTTCTCGCAGCGGCCATCCCGGTCCTGTTCCTGCCGGTTGTCATCGTCTGGTGGAAAGGGCACCCCATCGTCCCGATAGCCCTCCTCAGCCTCGTGTTCTGGCCTGGCGCGCTGATCCTGGCTCTCCGGCTGCGTCGCAAGCGCGATTTGTGATCGCAGCGATGACGAGCGTCTGAACGATAGCTACCGGGCTAACGTTCAAATCCGGACTGGTCGAACCGATCCGTCTGGAGGAAACGCCATGATGAAGACCTTAGCCCTCGCGGCTGCGCTGACGCTCGCCGTCACAGGGGCGGCTCTCGCTCAGATGCCGGCCGGCGGTGGCAGCGGCAGTGCTCAGAGCAACATGAACAACCCTGGAAGCGTGAAAAGCCCGTCAGAGAAGCGGATGGGTGGCCAGCGGGGCATGATGAGCATGCGGCACATGAAGCGCCATCGGCGTCACCACATGCGTCGTTCGCGGATGTAACTGTCGCTTGCCCCGCGGGACTGAGGCCGCGGGGCTCCTGCTAAGCAGATTGGTCTGGTTCAGCGCCCCGCGGAGGATGGCGGGCGTCTGTGGCCTATCCGTACTGACTATTTCCTTTGTTCAGACTCCGCCTTGGCTTTTTCGAAAGCCTCATGGCCGGTGGCACCCTGGACCGTGTCCTTGCTTTCAGGCTCACTACTGGTCGTTGGGTCCGGCACGTTGACGTTCGGGATCGGTATCGTTGGGGGCACAACGCTCACGCCTGGTCGCTTGTCGGTATCAGACATCGTTGCCTCCCGTATCACCGTGTCGCCGTCTTCCGCTCATTACGCCACAGCGCGACAGCTACACGCCGGGCCTCATAGGATCGCCGTAGAGGCGTCCCGAGCCCGCCTTGGCCCTCTGGCGCGTAGCCGTAAGCCAGCACGCCGTCCGGCCCGTAGTTCCGGCGCATCTCGGCGCGCCAGAGGCAGTCCGCCGCCGCAAAGGCAGCTTCCGTAAGAGCGAGGCGAGCGGGGTCAGGTGACAGGGATGGCTGAGCGTGCATCTCGCTCAACGCGCCGATCATGCGGGGGCTCCACCCGATATCGCTTCGTTAAGCCGTTACATGCATCCTGGTGAGGATAGTCGATCGTCTCCACCCCAAAAGTCTTCAGCACCATGCGTAACCGCTCGTCGCGGTCGTTCACCGTCGAGACTAAGTCCGGTGGACGCCAACGCCCCATCATCCCGCATCGCGACACCGCCCCCGTGGTCCCGCGACCTCAGGTGTTCTGGCCCTCGGCAGCCGAGCCGAAGTCACCAGCCCCAGAGCCTCGCCGGATCCTGCCTAATCTGATCGAGCCGGAGCCTGTGCCGGTTGAGCCGGAGCCCGCGGACGTAGCGGAGGATGGCTTGCCGAAACCGCGACGCGGGCGACCGCCCAAGGCCAAACTGGTCGCTGCCGAGGTGGTCGAGGAGCCGATCCCCAAGCCCGCCATCGAGATCGCGCCTCCGGCTGCACCACGGATGCCGATTGCTAATGTGATGCGCGTCGCGAAGACGCCAGCCACGCTGCCGCCCGGTGAGCGGTGGAAGCGGCGCTTCGGTCGATGGGCTCGGTAGCTGCGCCCTAATGCGTGTGTGGCGGGGGTGCGTGTCAGCCCGCGGGCGGCGCGATGGTTGCGCCCCGGGCGAGATACTCCTCACAGAAGTGCGCCGTCATGATCCTCACTGAGCGATCTCTGCCGTCGACAGGGACGAACAGGGTGCCGGACGCAAATCCTAATTCTCAGCCATCGGTATCCTCCCATGCTGTGTTTCGCTGGGTCGGTTGTTCGACATTTGATGCGGCATGCTTGATGCCCCGGGAGAGCTGACGCAGTACCTCCCATTCGGGAGAGAATGCCTCGAACATTTCCCTGCGCACCTCCGCATGTCCGTGTTCCCGGACGTGCCAGTCGGAGACGTGAACGGCGAGAACAGCTGCGGCAATCTCGAGGGTGCTGACCTGTGCCAGGTCGTCGTACTGCGATGCGACCCGCGCCATCTCCACCAATTGCAGGGCGGCCTCGGCCACGTCACGCGCGTTCTGGAACATGGGTCCTCCGACGCCTCTCGACTGCAATCATGGGTAGATGCCGTCGCGCGCTGGCACGTCCATCAGCGCCGCAAGGGCACAGCCCAGGAACCATACATCAATCATCTGCTGGAGGTGGCTGCGCTCGTGGCCGAGGCGACAGCCGGGAGCGATGCCGATCTCATCCTGGCCGCGCTGCTGCACGACGCGATCGAGGATCAGGAGGTGCCATACAGCCTAATAGCGGCGACCTGGGGCGAGCCGGTGGCCAACCTTGTCATGGAGCTGACCGACGACAAGAGCCTGCCGAAAGATGAGCGGAAGCGGCGGCAGGTGGAAAGTGCGGTCGGAAAGTCAGACCGGGCAAAGTTGATCAAGCTGGCCGACAAGACGAGCAACCTGCGAGCGGTGGCGGCGAGTGCGGCGCCCGACTGGTCGGTGACCCGGCGGTTGGCCTATGTGGCGTGGGCACGCGACGTCGCGAAGGGGCTGCGTGGCGTGAACATCTGGCTGGAGGGGAAGTTCGATGAAGCGGCAGAGCTGGCCGAGCGCTCGATCCAGCCTTGCCGATGAGGCGAGCGAGGGGGTCGGCCATGATGAGCCAGAGGTCGCTCCTGAGCCGTTACAGGCCCACTCACGCTCGTTCACAGCCTGGGAAGCGGTCAGGATGCAAGATCGGCGTTGCGTCCGTCAGCTCAATCACAAGAGGGCCAGCATTGTGCCCTAGAACCTCGTAGGAAGCCCCCTGGCGGGCTCGAGCGGCTCCGCGGCGGTATCTAGCGGTCCGAGGATGGGATGGCCTTGGTGAGCTCCCCAGACGCTTCTGCCCCTTACGGTGGCATGCCGGAACTGAGCGAGATCCTGGTCGGGCTCTACCCGCGACGCCAAGCTCCTTCACTTAGGACTGTAAGGTGTCGTCACCTCATTACGCCTAAGTTTTACTCCCATTACCCACTGACATGTTCCACTCGGAAGGCCATTTTAATTGCTGAAAACCATCCCTGTGCCCCTCGGATGCGAGGGCACTCGTCACTGCCACAGGTGCAGCTGACAGCGCGATGAAGTATGCTTGCCCGCCAGCGAATAGCGGCGGGGAACTCTGTCTTGCCTAATTTGTTGGCCTGGCAACTGTATCGAGTAGCACCGCCCCGTATCGCTCGATGCAGATATGCCCGGCCCAGGATCATCTCCCCTGGGTCGGGCTTTTTTGTCTATCAGAAACACGTTGATACAAATCTGCGACACCTTGGGTGTTCGGAACAGGGATCCGTTTGCTGGCGTCTAAGTTCATTTATCACGTACTCGGATAGGAGATGATCCTGTGAAACGTATTGCACTTGCTTCAACGGCGCTGCTGGCCGCCTTTGCGTTCGTTCCTACCGGGGCTGATGCGCGTGGCTTTGGCGGCGGCGGCTTCCATGGCGGCGGCTTTGGCGGCGGTTTCCGCGGCGCTGGCTTCCGCGGGGGCTATGGTGGCTTCCGGGGCGGATACGGCGGCTTCCGAGGCGGGTATGGCCGCTACGGCTACGGATATGGTCGTGGATACGGCTACGGCGGTCTGGGGCTGGGCTTAGGCTTGGCCACGGGCGCTGCCCTCGGATACGGCCTCGCCGGCGGCTACGGTTATCCCTACGGCGGCTATGGCTACGGGTACGGTGGGTACGCCCCGGCGGGATACTATGGTGGCTCGTATGGCTACTACCGCCGGCCTTACGGCTACGGGTACTACGGGTACTGAGATCGGCACACGGGCGCCGTACACGCGCCCGTAACCGCTCCCTGGCACCATGCTTTCGGGCCAAGTTGCGTATCGGCTCGTCCGCTGGTGAGATTAGACGCTCCCCCGCCCCGTGAGCAGATCGGGGCATGGCCGAGCAGCCGATGCTCAGGAGGCCCTCATGACCGATCAGCCTGGCCAGACGCTATCGGACAATGCGCTCGACCGACTGGCGCGCAAGCTGTTCGCTGAGGTTCGAGCAGAGCATCCCGAAGCCAGGGCCGGCCGGGCTCTTGAAAGCGCGGGTGAGGTGGCGGGGGAAGTGCTCCCCGGGATACCCGACTGGTTCATGGGTGACGATGCTGGCGATGGCGACAGCGACGGCTGAGCCGGCCGATGCTCAGCCATCGGCCGAGCGCAACCGAGCATGGCTATGAACGTTCACGAGGAAGCTGGGCTTTTCGGTGCTTGAGGCTTCCCAAATGCTCCTGATCGCAACCCTCATTGCGGGCACGTTTGGGCTTGCCAGCGTCTTTTCACTGCTCGCCCTTGTCCTAGCGGACTGAGGCCTCGCCCTTGCGCGGCCTCGACTTCCACGGGGCCTGCTCGCCACGTTCGGACACGCCGGCTAGCGCTGGGTGGTGATGCGCCCCGTGGTCGAGGGAATGGGGCTCGATTGGAGCGCGCAAAGGGCCAAGCTGGCCTCACAACATGCTCGCTTCAACAGTGGGGATATCACCACGGTTGGTGCTGATGGCCGCCAGCGGGAAATGACGTGTATCCCGCTGCGCTGCTACCCGATGTGGCTGGCCACGATCAATCCGGCGAAGGTCCCCAACCCGGCTGTGTGGCAGCAGCCGTTAGGCAACCGCCAGGGGGTGCAGCGACGGAGTACCAGTGTACGTCTCGGGCTTGAGCGGGCAACCGGTGTGTGATCGGCGGTGCTGCAGCTTTAGTCTGCCGGCGCCGATGTAACTCCCGAATATCATGATCTGCCCATGGCAGGCCGGGCACCGCTTCGGCGCTATCGTGTACAGGCCACGCGCCTCCGCGAGGGTGGCGGTGCGCCATGCACCGTCCACCTTCGCCTCGCATATCTGCTGGCTGGTCTTCGGCATGTCTGTTCCGCGCAGCGCTGCTACATCGGTCTGCAAGCGAGCAAATAGCCTTGGGCCGATATAGTTAACGAGCTGTTGTTGAACCGTCTCGCGTCCTATGCCCGGCCGAAGTGCCGCATCATAAGGGTAGGCTCACTGGACAGTTGGGCCTCAGCACGGTGAGATTTGGACCGGCTCCCGGTTATCAGCGCGATGCCGACTAAAACGTATGACCCGGCAAGGGCTACGAACGCGCACCACCAGAACATGACATCGAACATGGTTGTGCGCAGAGTTCCGATTACAAGCGGATCCTTAACAATCATGGTGAATGCTTCGTTAAGGCCGCACTGGGCGGAGCCCATGGTCGTCGATAGCGGCTCCAGCGCTGACTGATCGCCAGTCGCCTCTGAGAAGGGCCGGGCTCGCTGGGCGGCTATGCACAACCAGCTCGCAACCGCCCGTGGCGCTCAGGCATTGTGGGATCATAGCCGTACTGGCACCCCCAAAGGTCTTCCATGTTGCTGATCTCGTCCCTTGTGGCGGGCACTTTCATGCTCGCCACGTCGTTCTCGCTCATCGCTGTGCTGACAGACTAAGCCGTGGTCGGGGTCGGCTTATAAGCCGATCCCCCGCGCTGCCAGGACGGCACGAAGGCCTTTGGCGAGCCCCTCCGCGCTAAACGGCTTGCGCAGGAACCGGGCGCCCATAGGCATCTGATCCATGCCTGGCCACTCCACCCCCGACACAATCAGGATAGCGAGCTCGGGCCAGCGTGCCGCAACAGCCTTGGCCAGGGTGAATCCGCTCAAGGGCTCACCGGTAAGATCAACATCCGCAATCATGGCCACTAGCTCAGGTCGGGCCGCCAGATGGGCTTGAGCAGCTTTAATGGTCGAGGCCTCGGCTACCTCGTAACCGGCGTCCTGCAAGGCCGCAGCTGCTTCCATGAGCTGCACGGGGCTGTCTTCGACGACCAGCACGGCAAGCCGCGGCGCGAACGTGTCCGCCATTCAAGATCTCCACGAACCGACGCCCTTCAACGTGTCAGGGGCCGATTGCGTCCCGCACAGATCGAACCGCAACATAGACATGTGTGCTTCACCGGCGCGGCACCATTTCCGTAGCGGAATGCTACATGCACGCGTACGGTCCCTCTCGAAATGTCGCCGCGCATGGCCAGCCCCGCCCCTGAGGCGCCCCCGCTTGGGATCGGTTTCTACACCGTGCCCGAGGCCGCGCGGCTGATCCGTATGCCGCCCCGGAACATCACTCGCTGGCTTGGCGGATATGCCTACAGGTCGGGCGGTGAGGCGCGCCGCATGCCGCCACTCTGGGCTCCCGAACTTCCAGCGAACGACGACCGGCTCGAGCTCGGCTTTCGCGACCTAATCGAGCTGCGCTTCGTCCAGGCGTTCGTGCGCGAGGAAGTCGACCTGCGCGTGATCCGCAGCTGCCTCGAGGCCGCGCGCGAGGTCGTGCACGATCCGCGGCCGTTCTCGACGCGCCGGTTCAAGACAGATGGGCGCACGATCTTTCTCGAGAGCCTGAAGGCAGACGGCGGGAGCGAGCTGCTCGACCTGAAGCGCGGGCAGTACGTGATCAAGGCCGTGCTCGAGCAGACCTTCCGTGACCTCGACATTGAGGGCGACGTAGTAACCCGCTGGCGGCCGTTCCAGGGACGGGAGACAATTGTCATCGATCCCCGCCGAGCCTTCGGTCAGCCAATTGCAGCGGAGGCCGGCGTGCCGACCGTGACGCTTGCTGATGCGGTGAAGGCCGAGGGTTCCATCGAGCATGTCGCGCGGCTGTACGAGGTGTCTGTGGCTGCGGTCCGGGACGCTGCGCGGTTTGAAGAGCTCCTGCACGCGGCGTGAAGGTCGTTATTGACGAGAACCTTCCGCCTGCCCTTGCCCGTGGCCTTGATGGCCTGTTTGCCGGAAAGCACGAGGTCATCCACCTCCGAGACCGCTACGGGCCTGGCGTGACCGACCTCCAATGGATCTCAGAACTCAGCAGCGAAGGAAGCTGGGTCGTGATTTCAGGCGACCGCCGCATCAGCAAGAACAAGGCCGAGTTGAACGCCTTCCGCAGCTCGCGGCTGATCGGTTTCTTCCTAGCCCCTGGTTTGCAGAAGGCGCCGTTGGTGAAGCAGGCCGAGCGCATCCTTGCCCTTTGGGGCGGCATCGAGGTGTTGGCGGAACGGACTAAATCCGGCTCCATGTTCGTGTTGCCGATGACAACCACGAAGATCGGCACCCTGTAGCTCATGCACGCAGAGAATGCTGGATCACGCCCGGGTCGGCTTGAGCCCGGTGAGCAGCCGCGATCAGCTTCGAGGTATTTGGTTCAGCCAGTCGGGTCGGCTTAGTCCGCAGCTCTCGTAGATCCGTTCGAAAAAGGGACGTAATACATCGGTATCAGGCTCGTCGGGATTGTACTCGCCACAAGCGACGACCTCATCTAACATACATGAACCACGCGTCGTGTCCGTCATGCTAGAATATCCGCCGCGTTGTCTTGGAACATCCATTGCTCGTCCGCGTACGCCTTCCATTCCGGCAATCCATTGCAGCGGTCCGTTTACACCCAACAATCTGAGCGACACCCCATACTCTTTAAGGGACTCGCGGAAATCATCTTCCCGTAGATATATTACATTCTTGTCGCCATTTGCTGTGCGATAAATCGCGTTTTGAAGTATGAACGTATCTATCGACCAAATCTCGCCCGTCTTGAATATATAACCTACCCCATAAGTACTTTCATCCGATCCAGTTGGGTATACACCATATCCATCGGCGCCGCGTAAGCTTCCAAGGCTAGACCAGGCTCTGTTGAGAGGCTGCATCATTGGCTGCCTGCAGACGGCAATCTGCAGATTATCCACGGACCATGATTTGCCTGGATCATGTTTCGGCATCACTCGCAGCCAGTAAGATGGACCCGGCTCGAGATGCATCGAGAAGCTTGGATCAAATGAACGGGATACTATGCCCAGAGCCTCACCGTCCGCACGGAAGCGGCTAGATTTGCGCACGTGGGGGCGGGGGACGAACCGCGCAGGCTCAACGGCTAGAACTTCCCGGCGCAGATCGGGACTTACGAGCACAACTCGAATGGCGGCCTCGAGCGCCTTTGCGAGTCCCTCACGGGCTTGGCGCCGCACATCCTCGCTCGCGTCTGCGGGGCAGTGGTAGAGGATTGGGTTCCGCAGATGCCGCATGTCGAACGGCATGTTCTCGGCCGTGGGCTCGCCGAAGGCCGTATTCATTACCGGAACTACTCGCCCATGAGTGAGCGACTTCAGGGCCCAACCGTACTCGATCAGTACATTTGGGTTTGGCGTGGGGCATCCATCAAGGCGCTGGCCGACGAATGTAAGATCCGGCAAGAAAACGGTGGCCGCGTCGATTTTCTTGAAGATCGTGTCGACTATCGGAGGCGAGCCCGCCACGCCTTTTGTGTCCCGGTCGATCTCGAGTTCGCGGACGGCTTCCTCGAGCTCTGTGTCGGCCTCAATGCGACCGAGTGCCTTCTCAAGGGCACGCTCTATCAAGTTCCGACCGACGAGCGTCGCCGTGTCGGCCTGCCATGAGAAGAAGATCGTCTGCGGCATAGCCACAACTTAAGGCGACCCCTCGAAAGGAGTCGAGCCGGATCAGCGCCGCAGCGCGTCGATCCAGGCCTTCACCGGATCCACCACGAAGGCCACGTACGCCGCTCACGTGCGCGCCCAGCCGTTCACGTCGGCGTCGGCGTCGCCAGGGCGAGTTGCCATCAGCGCCGCGACATAGGCGTCCTCATGGGACGTACATTCGTCCAGCGCGTTGCGCTCTCGGCCGGCCCGGCTTCCGCGGTCCTGCTGGCTGTCATAGGCCTCACGCACGCAGCTGTGCCAGGCACGCTCGAGCGCAGGTAGATCGGCCGGCTCGGCCGCCAGGGCCGAGGCTGGCCCGACACCCACAAGCGTGAGGACCAGGACCAAGACCTGGACGTGTGCCGTTCGGCTATTCATCGGACGCGCTAGCTACGGCAAGGACTATCTCACCCGTCGCTCTCTGCAGCTCATGGCGGGCCACGCCATCCGCCAGCGCAATCAGGCTGGCGAGTATGAGTGCGAGCAACATGCAGCGGCGGAAGGCAGGCACAAAGATCAGCATGGCAGGCGCCTCGAGGAGACGCCTAAACGATAGCTGAGCCGTATGCAGCTGGCTGCCGCGCCGCGATCACAGTGGTACGAAAAGCGAACGCGCGCCGCTCGAGCTCGGGCTATTCGCAGACGCGCACGCGCCGGATGTGCTCGACGCCGTAGGGGTCGATGAAGCCGCGCCGCTCAACGTGGCAGACTTCCTCAACGTAAACCGGCGGCGGGGCGCGGTAGACCGGCTGGCCCGGGTAGTAGCCGTTGTTGGCTGAGGCGATCGCGCTGCCGGCCACGACGCCGCCGAGTAGACCGAGTGCCGCGGCACCACCAACGCCGATGCCTACACGAGCCAGGGCTGCCGGTTGGGCGCTGTACAGGGCGATGGCGGCCAGGGCGGCCGTGCCAGCGGTCTTGAGGGTTCCACGCCTCGCTTGTTCTCTACGACGTGCGAACGGCCTCGCGCGCATCAGCAGCGCTGGGCCGTACCGGGGCCTGGATGAGCGATGATGTGGCTGCGCTACTCCTCGCCCTGGCCGCCGAGAACACCGAGTTGCGACAGCAGCTGGCCGCCGCGCAGGACATGCTGATGGAGACGGCGATCGACGCCGGCCACCTGCACGCTCGCATCGAGGAGGTGCAGGCCGAACGGGATGCGTGGCGGGCCGAGGCCGAGCGCTTAAGTGCGCGGCCTCGCGGGGCTGGCTGATCATTTCAGAGGCCCCGCTGTCCGTTGCCTACCTGTGCTCCCCAGCGTTTGAGCCGGACAGGAACATCGCTTCACCCCAACCAGTTTCTATCCTGAGAGCGCTGAACTGCTATCTGCTGTCGCAAAAATAATACCCAACTAATTCTTAGGAGGCCGCTATGGGTCTGTTCACAGCCGACATCAAAACTTTGGACGATCTGTTCGTACATCAGCTGCAGGACATCTATTATGCTGAGCAACAAATCACAAAAGCTCTGCCGAAAATGATCAGCAAGGCTACCGACCCGCAACTCAAGCAGAGCTTTGAGATGCATCTGAAAGAAACGGAAGGCCAGATCAAGCGCCTGGAACAGGTATTTCAGATGCACGGGCACAAGCCGAAGGCAGTCGATTGTCCGGCGATCGACGGTATTCTCAAGGAAGCGAACGAAGTTGCAGGCGAGGTCGGCGATAAGGAAGTGCTCGACGCTGCGCTAGTGGCTTCGGCTCAAGCTGTCGAGCACTACGAGATCACAAAGTATGGCACCATGATCGCTTGGGCCAAGCGGCTCGGCCGTGACGATTGTGCCAGCGTGCTGCAGCAGACCTTGGACGAAGAAAAGGCCACGGATCAGAAGCTGACTGCCATGGCCGAGAGCAAGATCAACCAGAAGGCTGCTTAAGCCTAGATTTAATCGCCTGGACACGTGCAACCGTCGACTGTTAGGGCAATGAGTATTGTTGCTTGAACCTAACACAGTATGAGGCCCGCCCCCAGGGGAATGGGAGCGGGCCTCAGTTGCGACTGTGCCGACGAGGCTGCGCACCACGGGCCCTGTCTTTGGAGCCGATGCGCTGCTCTGAGGGCAATCGGGCCAGGCCCGGTCGCTGAGGTCAGGATGGCAAGCCGAAGCTAACGAGGGGTTACGGGGCCGACCTAACGGGCTTCAACTTCGTCATGCAGAGGCTGGTCTTTCGGCGGCAGATCCGCAGGCTAGGTGCCGCTGTCATGAGACCGGTGCTACGGCATTGACAGAACGCCACGTCCCACGGACATTTGCTGCGTCGCACCCTATATCTTCTGCAGCGCACACTAGGCTTCGCCCTGTGCTGTATGGAGTACCTGATGTCGACCATGAAAGACCGCGCCGCTGCGCGCGTTGAGCTTGTGCCCGAGGCTGTGTCATCAGGTTACACCGAGGCGATGGCGCGGCTGCCGCGGGTACAGATCGCCAAGCGCCGTCCGATTGCAGACCGTGACCTGCCAGCGGTCGGCTCATTCAGCTGAGGCAGACGGCCTGCTCCTCAAGGGCAGGCTTCACGCCGCCTTCAATTTCCCAATCCGCAGGCCAGTCTTGCGCCCACAGATCCGCAGGCCCAGGACTGCCAGTTTCGGCCCAATGCCAGTCAGGGCCTCCCGCAACGCTCCCTCGTCTTGCCAGCCGCCCGACGCCATCAGTACCGCTGGCAAGTGCCTCCCGCCGGCGACCAGAGGTGTCAGGGTGCGCACCATCCGCTCGGTGGTGCCGATGCCGCCCGCGGGCCCGCACAGCACCAACCCGGCCGCGTCCGTCGCGAACAACTGGCCCGGGGGCGGCCGCAGGCCGGGCTGCACCTGGCGGGTCAGCACCTGGGCAGCGGCGGCGTTGCGAGCCTCGGCTTCGGCCTTTTCCTGCATCCGCGCGATCGTGCGCGACGATGGCACCCGTGGCGGCGGCGGGGCGTCCGGATCAGCGGGGTAGATCATCGCGGTGATGATGTGAGGATTACTTCGAATATTTCCGGTCTGCATCAACAAATCTCCGATGAACGAATATGTGAATGCCGGCGGTTATTTACGAGCCCAAATGTGGGACCTGCGAGGAAATGCCTATGAATTCGAAGTCTTTTGGCCTTGCGGCCGCGCTTGCTATTGCTCTGACCGGCACGGCTTACGCCCAACAGCCGGCGGGCGGCGGTAGCGCAACCGGGAACATGAACAATCCCGGCAGCGTGAAAAGCCCGGGACAGAAAGCAACGGAGGAAACGACCGGCACCAGCATCCGCTCCTCCGCTCCCCCGCTGCCAGCGCTGCATTTGTGCCTGGGACCGTTACCGCGCGTCCTGGCGTGGGAGCCAGTGGGAGCACCGCAGCGCCAGCGGCCAGGTAAGCGCCGAAGGCTCTATCTCGCACAAGACGACGTGTGAGGTATGGACCGGGTCCGCGTAAGCGGCCCGGCTTGCCTCCGTCTTTGTTGAAACGCTTTTGGCTCGACGGTCGTTTAGGAGTTTGCAGCAGCGTAAAACCCATTCGCATACGTCGAGCCGACTGGAACCAAACGCTTTCTACCGACCAGCGAAGGCGGTACGAACGCGCTGCATAATTTGAAGTTGCGGAAGTGGTTTCCGGCGCCGTTCAAAATGTCGGACAATATCCAAATCCAAGTATAAATTACCTAGCGTTTCAGACGTAGGTGGTCTGGCCGCTATGCTGTTTAGTCGGCACAGCGTAGGATCTTATTGGACGTATTAACCTATTTTGGGTCGCTAGTATTACTTATGGCGCAGCTTGCCAGTGCTATTACAGCACGTTATAAGCACCGCAATAAGCAATCATTAACCCTCCGCCATTGGCCTCACCAGAGGAGTTGAGACCATGCTGGGTCGTGCCGACAACCCCACCCCTGCCGATGTGCGTGCGCCGCAGCATGGCGTCGAGATCGCCGAGCACCTAGCCGGTCAACTGGCCGTTCAGGTGAGCGATGCGGCGGAGGCGATGGCGGAGGCGGTGCTGCCGCCGGCGCCGTTCGTGGCCCGCGGGCTGCGGCTGGACTGGGCGGCCAAGCGCGGGCTCGATGTCGGCGTGGCCGCCACCGCGCTGTTCCTGATACTGCCGCTGCTCCTGCTGATCGCCGGCCTGGTGTTTGCAGGCGACCGCAAGGCCCCGATCTTCCGCCACATGCGGCTCGGCCGCGACGGCCGCACCTTCGGCTGCCTCAAGTTCCGCTCCATGGTCGCCGACGGCGAGGCGGTGCTGGCCGCCCATCTGGCCGCCAACCCGCGGGCCCGGGCCGAATGGGCCGCCACGCACAAGCTCAGCAACGATCCGCGCATCACCC
>NZ_JALNUM010000015.1:0-75056 GCF_026540795.1 Methylobacterium sp. GC_Met_2 | reverse complement strand
CCATAGGTGGGATACCTGCGCCTAGCCCAAACACCTTAAAAGGGCTGGGTCTCGACCTTTCGAAACCAGGACGTGATCCGGCCGCGCGACGCGTGGGACCTTGCGCTCCAGCAAGCGCCGATCAGGTCGGCAGACCCTCGACCTCGTCGTCCACCTCGGCCTCGATCTCGGCATCGACGTCGGTGGATTCGCCGGCGGCGCCCGCCGCTTCGGCGAGGCCGCGCGCGGCCTTGCGCAGGAGTTTGCGGAGCCGACGACGGTCGGTTTTGTCGAGATGGTCGAGCAACTCGGCCTCGACCTCCTCCTGGATCTGCTCGATGGCCTCGGCCTTGGCCAAACCCGCCGGGGTCAACTGGACCCGGACCACGCGGCCATCGCCCGATTCGGCACGGCGCTCGACGATCCCGAGGGCGGCGAGCCGGGTCACGGTCTTCGACGCCGTGGGCGGCCGGACCCGGAGGAGCGCGGCGAGATCGCCCATCGTCATGGTCCCGGCGCTGGCGAGCGCCTGCACCACCTGCTCCTGCCCGGCGAACAGGCCCAGCTTGGCCAGACGGTCGCCCGTGCGGGCGCGGTGCAGGCGCGCCGCCTGCACGAGGGCCCACCCGACGCTCCGCACACCGGGCGGTCGCATCTTCTTGGACGACAGCTCCTTGGACGATAGCTCTTGAGCCGCCGTCTCGCTGTCGTGTCGATCACGTTTCGGCTTGTCGCCCACCGGAGCGCCCGCGTCTGTGCCGGCGGCCGCCGGAAGATCCAGAGTCTGCACGATCCATCTCCGTCACCGGCCGCCCAGGATCCTGTGGCGCTGGCCGGTGACGCTGAGATGACGTGTTCACACCAGCGATCGCTCAGCAGTGCATGAGGCGTTGCAGGCGATCGAGGATATCCTGGCCGGTGCAGGGCCGGGCGATGAAGTCGGCATGCCGGGGCATGCGGGCCGGGTCGGGGGCCGCCCGACCGGACACGATCAGGATCGGCAGGGTCGGCCGCGCCTCCGCAACCGAGCTGGCGAGGTCGAAACCGTCCGTCTTGCCCGAGAGCTGGACGTCCGTGACGAGCCCGCAGATGTCTGGGCGCGCCTGGAGTATGCTGAGCGCCCGCTCGGCGGACGCACATTGAACGGTCTCGAAGCCGCCTTCCTCCAGCACGTCGCCGAGGTCCATGATCGTCAGTGCCTCGTCCTCGACGAGGAGGATCACCGGCCGATCGCCACCCGAACCCGTCTGCTCACTCGCCACTGTGTACTCCCTCCGGCAACGTGCGACCGCGAGGGCCGCCGCACGCGTCATCAGCCTGAGGTCCAACACCAGAAACGGTTCCGGGTTGCAGCTTGACGCGGTCGCCGCTGACAGGCGGCCGGTTCCTGTGCTCAGGCTGTCACGGATGCCTGCTGGGTCACGACCGCGGTGACCGCCTCGATCAGGCGGTCGAGATCCGCCGCTCCGATCGTCAGCGCCGGCGTCAGGTAGACGATGTCGCCGAACGGCCGGACCCAGACGCCCCGGGCGAGCAGCCGCGCCTTGAGGGCGGCGAGATCGGGGGCCTCGGCGAACTGGACCGCTCCGATCGCGCCGAGCACCCGGACGTCGACCACGCCGGGCATGCGCCGCAGGATTTCGAGCCCATCCGTGAACCGTGCCGCGATGGCGTGGGCCTGGGCAAGGCGCGGCTCGGTCTCGAACAGGTCGAGGCTGGCATTGGCGGCCGCGCAGGCGAGCGGATTGGCCATGAAGGTCGGGCCGTGCATCAGCGCGGCCGCGGGATCCTCGGACCAGAACGCCTCGAACACCTCCGTGCGGGCGATGGTGGCGGCGAGCGCCATCGTGCCGCCGGTCAGCGCCTTCGACAGGCACAGGATGTCGGGCACGATCCCGGCCTGTTCGCAGGCGAACAGGGTGCCGGTGCGCCCGAAGCCGGTGAAGATCTCGTCGGCGATCAGCGGCAGGCCGTAGCGGCGGGCGAGATCGGCGACGGTCGCCAACACCTCCGGCGGGTGCATGCGCATGCCGCCCGCCCCCTGGACCAGCGGCTCGACGATCACCGCCGCCAGCGTGTCGCGGTGCCTCGCCAGCGCCGCGTCGAGGGCCTCGGTCTCGGCGGCGGTCCGCGGCAGATCGCAGAAAATCTGGGTGGGCAGGTAGGCGCCGAAGCGGCGGTGCATGCCCTCCTCGGGATCGCAGACCGACATCGCCCCCATCGTGTCGCCGTGATAGCCGCCGCGGAAGGCCAGCACCTGCGTCCGGCCGCTCACACCGCGGTTGAGCCACATCTGCGCGGCCATCTTGAGAGCGACCTCCACGGCGACCGAGCCCGAATCGCTGAAAAAAACGTGGTCGAGGTCCCCCGGCAGCAGGGCGGCGAGCCGGGCCGCCAGCCGCTCGGCCGGCTGATGGGTGAGGCCGCCGAACATCACGTGGGGCATCCGCGCCAGCTGGTCGGCGACGGCCTGGGCGATGTGGGGATGGTTGTAGCCGTGGACCGCCGTCCACCAGGAGGCGATGCCGTCCACGAGCTCGCGGCCGTCGGCGAGGATAATGCGGCTGCCCTGGGTCGCCACCGCCTCCAGGGGCGGAGCGGCCCCGCGCATCTGGGTGTAGGGGCGCCAGAGGTGGGTGCGAGACGGGTCGAGCGTCATGCCACGGGGGATGCGCGGCCGAGGCGGCATCGGTCAAGCGGGCGCCGGCCCGGGTATCGCGCCGGTTGCCTTGACATCGACCGACCGGCTTGGCCCATCACCCTGCATGGACAGCCTCGACGCCTTCGCCCGCTCGAAACTCGATGCCCTGGAGGCCGGCAGCCTGCGGCGGCGGCTGGTGCCGACCGAGCGGGGCTCCGGCGCCGCCGCGAGTCGGCAGGGCAGGGCGCTCGTGTCGTTCTCCTGCAACGACTATCTCGGCCTTTCCCACCATCCGCGCGTGATCGCGGCCGCACAGGACGCCGCGGCGACCTACGGCGCGGGGGCCGGCGGATCCCGGCTCGTGACCGGCAACCATCCGTATCTCGGCGCGCTGGAAGCGCGGCTCGCGCGCCACAAGGGCCAGGAGGCCGCGCTGGTCTTCGGCAGCGGCTACCTCGCCAATCTCGGCATCACGCCGGCGCTCGCGGGACGCTCCGACCTCATCCTCCTCGACGAACTGTCCCACGCCTGCATGTGGGCCGGGGCGCGGCTGTCCGGCGCGCAGGTGCTGACCTTCCGCCACAACGATCCCGCCGACCTCGCGGCGATCCTGGCGGCGAACCGCGCCCGGCACGGACGCGCGCTGGTGCTCACCGAGCGGGTGTTCAGCATGGACGGCGACCGGGCGCCGCTGGCCGACATCCTGGCCGTCGCGCAGGACCACGATGCCTGGACGCTGGTGGACGATGCCCACGGGATCGGCGTCGTCGAGGACGGGCCGCGGGCGCCCCTGGAGATGGGCACCCTGTCGAAGGCGCTGGGTTCTTACGGCGGCTATCTCTGCGCCTCGCAAGCGGTGATCGACCTGATGGTGGGCCGCGCCCGCAGCTTCGTCTACACCACCGGCCTGCCGCCGGCCTCGGCCGCCGCCGCGCTGGCGGCGCTGGCGATCCTGGAAGACGAGCCGGAGCGGCGCGCCCGGCCCCTCGACCTCGCCCGGCGCTTCACCGCCCGCCTCGGCCTGCCCGCGGCGGAGAGCGCCGTCGTGCCGGTGCTGATCGGCGAGGCGCAACGGGCGCTCGACATCTCGGCGGCCTTGGAGGCGCAGGGCTACCTCGTGGTTGCGATCCGCCCGCCGACCGTGCCGGCCGGGACCGCGCGGCTGCGGGTCGCCTTCTCGGCCGCCCACGACGCCACGCAGGTCGATGGCCTCGCCGAGGCTTTGGCGACCCTGATCGGCTGAAGCGGCGCGCTTTCCGTTCGCCGAGCCTGCACCTATACCGCTGATCCGACGCGTTTCACGCATCAAGAACCCGATCCGGCCGTCCGAGATCGGGGCGGGATCATCGAGAGGACGACGCCATGGACGCCAGCGCGCTGCGAGCCCTTCAGGCTCCGATCAAGGACACGTACCGCAACGCGCCGGACGCCGCGATGATCACCCTGAAGGCGAAGGGCACGCTGGACGACACCAAGATCGCCTGCAAGGTCGAGACCGGCCGCGCCATCGCGGAGGCCGGGCTGCACCCGGCGACCGGCGGCTCGGGCGCGGAGCTGTGCTCGGGCGACATGCTGCTGGAGGCTCTGGTCGCCTGCGCGGGCGTGACGCTCAAGGCGGTGGCGACCGCCCTGGAAATCCCCCTCCGTGCCGGCACGGTCAGCGCCGAGGGCGACCTCGACTTCCGCGGCACCCTCGGCGTCGACAAGGAGGCGCCGGTGGGCTTCCGCAACATCCGGCTGTTCTTTAAGCTCGATACGGATGCGTCGGAGGAGAAGCTGGCCCAGCTCCTGAAGCTCACCGAGCGCTACTGCGTGGTGTTCCAGACCCTCAACCACAAGCCCGAGCTATCGGTGGCCGTGACCACGGCCTGAGGAGACGCGGTCATGGCGGGCGGCATCACCCAATCCGAATACTGGAACGGCGAGGTCGGCACGCGCTGGGCACACAACCAGGCCGTCCTCGACGCCCTGTTCGTCCCGCTGACCGAGGCGCTGTTCGACCGCGCGGGGCTGAATCTCGGTGCCACGGTGCTCGATATCGGCTGCGGCTCGGGGGCGACGACGGTCGAGGCTGCGCGCCGGGTCGGGGCCGCCGGCCGCGTCACGGGTGCGGATATCTCGGCGCCGCTCCTCGCGGTCGCCCAGGCCCGGGTCGGCCGCGAAGCCCCCGGCGCCGCCCCGGTCACCTTCGTCGAAGCCGACGTCGAGCAGGCGGATCTCGGCACGTTCGACGCCGCCCTGTCCCGGTTCGGCGTGATGTTCTTCCCGGATTCGCTGCGCGCCTTCGCCAATATCCGCAGGATGCTGCGGCCTGCCGGGCAGCTGACCTTCCTCTGCTGGCGCGCGCTGCCCGAGAACCTGTGGGTTCAGGTGCCGCGCGAGGCCGTGATGCCATTGCTGTCGGAGGTGCCGCCGCCCCCGGCACCCGATACGCCAGGGCCGTTCCGCTTCGCGGATGCGGACGGGCTCGGGGCCTTGCTGCGGAACGCCGGGTTCGGGACCGTCTCCTGTGCGGCGCTCGACCGGGACGTCATCCTCGGCCGGGGCGACACCGACGCGGAGGCCGCCGCGGCGGCAGCGCATGTGGCGCTGAACCTCGGCCCGACCTCGCACCTCGTCCGCGAGGCCGAACCGGATCTCCGGGCGCGGGCCGAGGCTGCGGTGACGGAGGCCCTGATCCGGCACGCGTCGGGCGGCGCGGTACGCCTGCGCGCGGCGTGCTGGCTCGTCCAGGCCGGGTGAAGGACGGCGTCCGGCTCGGTTTCGAGCCGCGTCGCGGCCATTCCTGCGCTGGGTCCCGGGCCGCATTCCGCTGGCGCTGCACCAATCCGGGAGCCAGCAGAGGACGCGCCGCGAAGCGGCTCCTGTCCTTTCCTCAAAGCCCCAGCGCACCGCCATCCGAGCGCGGATCGTGCGTGGCCTCGATCCGGCCGTTGCGGGGGTGGCGCACCAGCATCCCGGCATGGCCCAGCGAATCGATGTAGGGCCCGCCGAGTTCCTCGATCTCGTGGCCGAGCCGGCCCAGAGCCGCGATGCAGGCCGGATCGAAACGATCCTCCACCTTCACGCTGAGCGAGGGCGCCCCCCAGGTCCGGCCATAGAGCAGCCGCGGGGCGTCGACGGCGTCGGCCACCGACAGCCCGTAATCGGCGTAGCGGCTGAAGATCTGGGCCTGGAATTGCGGCTGCCCGTCGCCGCCCATGCTGCCGTAGCTCATCACCCTTCCATCGTCGAAGGCGGCCAGCGCCGGGATCAGGGTGTGGAACGGGCGCCGGCCCGGCTCAAGCGGGTTCACGGCCTGCGGGTCGAGGGAGAACGACATGCCCCGGTTCTGCCAGCAGATCCCGGTCGCCGGCAGAACCGTGCCGGAGCCGTATTCCCAGTAGACCGACTGGATGTAGGAGACCGCGAGCCCGTCGCCGTCGATCGCCCCCATCCACACCGTGTCGCCGTGGCCCGGATCGGGCAGGGGCACCTGGGCGGCGCGGCGCATGTCCACCTGCGCGGCTTCACGGGCGAGGCGCTCCGGCGTCAGGAAGCCGGCGGGGTCGTGCCGCAGGCGGTTGAAGTCGGTCACCACCCGATCACGGATCGCGAAGGCCCGCTTCGTCGCCTCGATCAGCCCGTGGTAATGGGCGGTGGTCTCGGCCTCGGCGATGTTCAGCCGGTCGAAGATCCCGAGGATCAGCAGCGCCGCGAGCCCCTGGGTCGGCGGCGGGAAGTTGTAGAGCGTCGCGTCGCGCCGCCGGATCGACAGGGGCGCCCGCTCGACCGCGGCAAACGCTTCGAGATCCGCCCGGGTCACCGGCGCGCCCAGGCGTTCCAGATCGGCGGCGATCTCCCGGCCGATATCGCCGCGGTAGAAATCGCCGAGCCCCGCATGGGCGAGCTGCTCCAGGGTGGCGGCGAGCCTGGGCAGGGCCCTGATCTCGCCGGCCGGGTAAGGTTTTCCGTCCTTCAGGAAGGTTTTCGAAAAATTCGGGACGTCGTGGAGCGTGTCGAGTTCCTGGGGCACGTAGCGCGCCTCCGAGGGCGAGACCGGCACCCCCTCCCGCGCCTGCTTGATCGCATCCGCCAGCAGGGTCTCCAGGGGCAGGCGGCCGCCCAGCGCTCGCGCCAGTTCCAGGGCGAGGCGCCAGCCGCCGACGGCGCCCGCCACCGTCACCATCGCGTCCGGCCCCCGCGCGGGGATCGCCTCGTAGTCCTTCTCGCGGTAGCGCTGGATCGTGGCGAGCCGCCCGGCCGGGCCGCAGGCCTCGATGCCGCGCACCCGGCCGCCGCGCTCGCGCACCAGCCAGAAGCCGTCGCCGCCGATGCCGTTCATGTGCGGGTAGACCACCGCGATGGAGGCGGCCATCGCCACCATCGCCTCGATCGCGTTGCCGCCCTGGGCCAGCACGGTCTGGCCGGCCTGCGCGGCGAGATGATGGGGCGCCGCGACGGCGGCGGCGGTGAAGACGGGGGTCTCGGGCATCGCGGGTCCTGTGGTGTCCGGGCCGCAGGGTTAGGCGAGCGCGCGGATCCTGCAAAGGGCGTGCAGGTACAAGATCTTCGCCATGCTATGCTGCGCCGATCCCATCCCGCAGAAGCGGCCGATGCTCCGGAAGTTCACGCCCCGTCTCGCGATCGGCCTCGGCCTTGCGGCCGCACCGGCCGCGGCGCAGCAGCAGGTGCCGCGCGTCTTCGAGGGCGCGGGCGGGGATCCGCGCATCTCGGTCTCGCAGCCGGAGACGACCAGCCAAGCGTCGGGGGGCTTCGTCCGCTCGGTCGAGCCCTATCTCGGGCCGCTCGCCGATCCCCTCGGGATCCGGCCGGTGCTGAAGGCGCGCGGCATCGAATACAGCCTGACCTATATCGTCGACGTCCTCGGCAACCCGGTCGGCGGGCTCCGCCAGGGCGCGATCGTCGAGGATCGCCTGAACCTGCGGCTCAATCTCGACCTCGACCGGCTGGCGGGCTGGCAGGGGGCCACGGTCCATGCCAACGCCTACTTCATCCACGGCACCGGCCTGTCGCGCTATTATGTCGGCAACCTGCTGACCACGAGCGTCATAGAGGCGCTGCCCGCGTCGCGGCTCTACGTGCTCTGGTTCGACCAGAGCCTGATGGACGGCCAGCTCGGCATCCGCATCGGCCAACAGGCCGCCGACACCGAGTTCTTCGTCAGCCAGACCGCGACCCTGTTCGTGAATTCCACCTTCGGCTGGCCTGCGATCACCGGGCTCGACCTGCCGAGCGGCGGCCCGGCCTACCCGCTGGCGGCCCCGGCGATCCGGGCCAAGTACGTGCCCGGCAACGGCTTCTCCCTGCAGGTCGGGCTGTATGACGGCGATCCGGCCGGGGCGAACCGGCCGGGCCAGGATCCGGAGGCGCAGCGCCTCGACCGGACCGGCACGAATTTCCGCCTCAACGATCCGGCCCTGTTCATCGCGGAGGCGACCTACGCCTACAATATCGCACCGGGGTCCAGGGGCCTGCCCGGCGACATCACCCTCGGCGGCTGGCAGCATTTCGGCCGGTTCGACAGCCTGCGCTTCGACATCACCGGCGTGCCGCTGGCCGACCCGAACGCCACCGGCATCGGCCGGCCGGTGCGCGGCAATGCCGGGATCTACGCGATCTACGATCAGACCCTGTACCGGGAATCGGGCAAGGACGACGAGGGTCTCGGCTTCTTCGTGCGGGCCGCGTGGTCGCCGACCCGGTCCAGCCTGATCGACGCCTACGTGGATACCGGTCTCGCCTACAAGGGCCTGTTCGAGGGCCGCGACGACGATACGCTGGGCATCGGCTTCGCCTATGCGCGGATCAGCGACGAGGCCCAGCGCGCCGACCGGGACACGATCCTCTACACCGGCCTGCCGAGTCCCCGGCGCCGCGCCGAGAGGGTGCTGGAGGCGACCTATCAGGCCGTGGTCGTGCCGGGCTTCACGGTGCAGCCGGACGCGCAGTACATCATCCGCCCGGGCGCGGGCATCGCCGGTCCGGACGGCCGACGGCTGCGCAACGCGGCGGTACTCGGGCTGCGCGCGACCGTGCAGTACTGACCCGCCCTGCGACGGCGCCGCCGGGAACGGTCCCGCTGCCCAGCCTCTTTCACGAGCATGTTGATCTTCGAGTGGGTCGTCGGCGTCCTGTTCGGCGCCGTCCTCCTGGCTGGTCTGGCGCGTCGCCTGGGTGCGCCCTATCCGGCCTTCCTGGCGCTGGGGGGCATCGGCCTCGCCTTCGTGCCCGGCGTGCCGAACCTGCGGCTCGATCCCGAACTCGCCCTCGCGCTGTTCCTGGCCCCCGTCCTGCTGGATGCCGGCTTCGACGCCTCCGTGCGGGACATGACGGTGAACTGGCGTCCGATCCTCGGGCTCGCGGTTGGCGCCGTGGTGGTGACGACGCTGGCCGTGGCGATCGTGGCGCACCTGATCGTGCCCAACATGCCGTTCTCCGCCTGCATCGTCCTCGGCGCGGTGGTGGCGCCCCCCGACGCGGTGGCGGCGCTGGCGGTGCTCAAGCATGCGCCCATGCCCCACCGGCTCGCCACGATCCTGCGCGGCGAGAGCCTGCTGAACGACGCCGCCTCCCTGTTGATCTACCGGCTCGCGGTTGCCGCCGCGACGGCGGGCAGCTTCCACCCGGCCGAGGTGGCGCCGGCCTTTCTGCTCGGGGTGGTCGCGAGCCTCCTCGTCGGACCCGGACTCGGCCTGATGTTCGTCGCCCTGACCCGGCGGGTCACCGACCCGGCGAGCGCCATCGTGATGCAGTTCGTCACCGCCTTCGGGATCTGGCTGGCGGCCGAGCGGCTCGAACTATCGGGGGTGCTGACGATCGTGACCTTCGCGGTCACGGTCGCCCGTCGGGCGCCGGGGATCACGGCGCCCCGGGCCCGGGTGATCTCCTACGCGGTCTGGGACACGGCGGTGTTCGTGCTCAACGTCCTGGCCTTCGTGCTGATCGGGATCCAGATCGGCCCGATCCAGGAGCGGTTGTCCGGCGCGGATGCGCAGCAGGCGCTGATCCTCGCCGCCGCGACCTTCGCCACCGTCGTGGTGACCCGGCTCGCCTGGGTGATGCCGACCACGGGCCTGCGCGGCTTCGGCCTGCGGCAGGCGGGGGCGCAAGCCCGGCTCGGCCCGGGGCTGGCGCTCTCCTGGGCGGGGATGCGCGGCATCGTGACGGTGGCGGCCGCCCTGGCGCTGCCCGCCGATTTCCCGCGCCGGGATCTCGTGGTGGTTGCGGCCTTCGTCACCGTGCTGGGCACGCTGGTGGTGCAGGGCCTGACGCTGCGCCCGCTGCTGGCACATCTGAAGTTGGAGGATGACGACCCCGTGGGGCGCGAGACCGGACGCGCCCGGGCGGCCGCCTACAAGGCGGCGCTGAATTCCCTCGCGGAGGCCGAGGACGAGCCGGCGACCGACGCCCTGCGCGCCGAGTTCCGCGCGGCGCTCGCAGAGGCCGAGGAGCACGAGGAGGGCCGCGCCCCGGAGAGCCTGCCGGCCGATGCGGCCCGGCGCCGGGCCGTCGAGGCGGCCCGCGACGCGGTCCTGACCCTCCGCCACCGCGGCCGGATCGGCGACGACGCCTATTACCTGCTGGAGGAGGAGTTCGACTGGGCCGAACTCAGCGCCACGCCGAAGGCGGAGACGTAAGGGCGCTCGGTTACACGCCCTTGCGCACGGCGATCCTCGCCTCGATCGCGTCCCAGACCGCCACCGACAGATCCGGCCCGCCGAGCCGCTGGATCGCCCGGATGCCGGTGGGGGAGGTGACGTTGATCTCGGTCAGATGGCCGTCGATCACATCGATCCCCACGAGGATCAGACCCCGCCGCGCCAGTTCCGGGCCGATCGTGGCGCAGATCTCGCGCTCGCGCTCGGTCAGCTCGGAAGCCGAGGCGGCGCCACCCCGAACCATATTGGAGCGGATATCGTTCGCCGCCGGCACGCGGTTGACCGCGCCCATGGCGACGCCGTCCACCAGGATGATGCGCTTGTCGCCCTCGGTCACCCGGTCGAGATAGCGCTGGACCACCCACGCCTCCCGGAAGGTCGTGGCGAACAAGTCGAACATCGAGCCGAAGTTCGGGTCCTTCTCGGTCACCTTGAACACCGCCGCGCCGCCGTGGCCGTGCAGCGGCTTCATCGCCACCGTGCCGTGCTCCAGCCGGAACGCCTCGATCTCCGCCTTGTCGCGGCTGATCAGGGTCGGCGGCATCAGCTCGGGGAAGTTGAGGACGAACAGCTTCTCCGGGGCGTTGCGCACCTCGAAGGGGTCGTTCACCACGAGCGTCTCCGGGTGGATCCGCTCCAGCATGTGGGTGGCCGTGATGTAGGCCATGTCGAACGGCGGATCCTGGCGCATCAGCACCACGTCGGCCTCGGCGAGGTCGATCCGCTCCGGCGGCGTCAAGGTGAAATGCGCACCCTCGACATCCTGCACGGTCAGCCGCTCGACCCGCGCGGTCACCCGGCGGCCCTGCATCGAGAGCCGGTCCGGCGCGTAGTACAGCAGGGAATGCCCCCGCCGCTGGGCTTCCAGCAGCAGGGCAAAGGTCGTGTCCCCCGCGATCCGGATATTCTGGATGGGGTCCATCTGGACGGCGACGGTCAGGCCCATCCGAAACGCCCCTTGCCAACGCCGCGCATCATGATCGCCGTTCGTCTCACTCGTCGGACATCGACTTGCCGCCCGTGCGCTTGTCGTAATCGCCGATCGCCGCGCGACACTCGGGCGACAGGCGCTTGCGATTGCGCGTCATGCATTTTTCCGCATCCGGGCTGTTCGGGTCGACGCCGGCGCAGAGACGGAAATAGTCGTTGGCGCAACCGAGCTGCAGGCCCTGGTCCTCGCGCTGGGCGTAGGCGGGGCCGGCAGCGAGCACGAGCAGTGCCAGCGCAGGCAGCCCACGGCGGCGGACGGCGCGCAGGGATCGTTCCGGAACCAGTCGCATTCAGCGGTGTCCTCAAATCTCGATCGGGCGGAGAACCGATGCGACGGTCCCCCCTCCACCCGCATCCGGCATATCGGTCGCGCCGGGCGCTAGGCAAGCGCCGGCGGTTCGACGGAGTGCCACGTGGTGCCGGCTCGCCGGAGTGTGGCCTCTGGGCCGCAGCGCCGGATCGGCGCCTCCGCGGAGGCGCACATAAGAAAGGGCCCCACCCGGTTTCGGGCAGGGCCGCAAGTCGAAGGGAGGAAACGCCCGCCATGGGCAGATGAGACTTCGCAATTCGCGGGCCAACCGGTCTAAGGATTTCGTTACCGGTCAATCGGGCCGAAAGAGTCCGTTAACCACCCCGTGATGGATTGCCGTCGTAGCCCTTGCCGACGCCCTCAGAGGGCCCGGGCCGGACGCTCGGACCGCCGACAGGAGCCGGAGACCATGACGCCTTTCAAACCGCTGGAGACCGCCGACCGCCCGAGCATCCGGTTCGGCGCGATAAGCGAACCTACCCCCGCCACGTACACCCGCGTGATTCCCTTCCCCGGGCCCGAGGCACGACGGGCCCGCCGGATCCCGCGCTCGGGTGAGCCCCGGGGCGAGATCTTGCTGTTCCTCGGCGTGCGCTACGAGCGCCTCGCGTCCTGACGGCATCCGGGGGATGCCAGAGCCGCGCCGCGACGTGCCCGCGCCAGCCCGCCTCCTGCCCGCCTGTGTGGCACTGGCGCTGCTCGCCGCCTGCACGCAGAGCGGTGATTTCGGTCGCCCGCGGACGGGAGTCTGGAACGGGCTGATCGATACCACCGGCAGCTTCAGCACCCACGACCGCGGACGACTCCTGCTCGATTCCGGGCTGACCGACGACGAGCAGGCGCTGCGTGATCGCGCATGGCGGTTCGTGCAGCCCGCCAGCACCTTCTCGGCCTTCCAGGATCTGCTCCTGGGCCTCGCCAGCGCCCACGCGATGCCGCCGACTTGGCGGTACGACGAGATCGGCGCCTACTACGACGCCCTGACCGCCGAGCCCTCGCGCTCGCCGGTCTCCCGGTACCGGCAGCTCGGTGACGACGCGACCGCGGATGCCCGGCTGATCCCGCTCTTCACGGCGCTGGCCGCCCGGGTGATCGACGCGGATGCCGCGCGCCTGCGCAGTCTGCCCTTCGCCAAGACCCTCGACGTCGCCGACGTTCAGGACGCGGCCCGGCGCGTCGCCGAGAATCGTTGCGTGATCGCCTGGGTGCGGATCGAGGCCGGCCTGCGGCTGGCCCGCTACCGCTTCGCCCTGGAGCACCTGTTCGCCGCGGCGCCGGCGCCCGAATCGGTCACGGCCGAGCGGACCATCATGATGCTGGCGGCCCGGCGTAACCTCTTGGACCCTCTCCTGCCCGTAGATGCCGCCGCACGATGCGGGCTCGAAGCGGTGCCGCTGCCGGTGGCGCAGGCCGCGCCACTCGTCGTCAAGAATTGAGGACCGGCCGGAGCCGGCACAATCGGGGACGGCCAACGACGACCGACATCCGGATCCGAGGCAGCGCACGACATTGCAGCGCTCAACCTCCGTTACGGGAATAAACGGTCGGATTGCCGAGTCCGATGATCGGGGCGCACGACGGCAAGGCAACGCATCCATGGCTGCGCAGGACATTGTCGGGACGGGTGCTGCCGGGCGCGCCGGATGACGCCGCTCGCCCGCGCACGCTTCAGCCAGCTCATCCTCCCGCGGCTCGACGAAGGCTACCGGCTCGCGCGCTGGCTCACCGGCGACGCGACCGACGCCGAGGACGTGATGCAGGAGGCGTGTCTCCGGGCCTACCGGGCGATCGAGACCTTCGCCGAGGGCAACGCGCGCGCGTGGTTCCTGACCATCGTCCGCAACACCGGGTACTCCTGGCTGCAGCGGCACCGGCCCCGCACGGTGGTCTTCGCCGACGACCTGGATCCGGTCGCCCGCGCCGAGCTGGACACGGGCGGCCCCTCGATTCAGGCCCCAGAGACGCCCGAGGCGGCCCTCATCGCGCACGACGAGGCGCGGCATCTCACCCGGGCGATCGAAACGCTGCCGGTCCCATTCCGAGAGGCGCTGGTGCTGCGCGAGTACCACGGCCTCGGCTACCGGGAGATCGCCGAGGTGACGGGGGTGCCGGTCGGGACCGTGATGTCCCGCCTCGGACGCGCCCGGCAGAGGCTGCTCGAACAATTCCCGCGAGATCAACGATGACCGGCGACGACGAGACGCTCCTCCTTCTCAGCGCCTATTGCGACGGCGAGTTGTCGCCCGGCGAGGTGCTCGCCATGGAGCGCCGGCTCGCGGCGGAGCCTGAATTGCGGGCGACGGCCGGCCGGCTCCGTGACCTCTCGGCCAGCCTGCGCGGAACGCTGCCGGGCGCGCCAGCGCCGGAATCGCTGCGTGGACGCGTGGTGCAGACAATCGGCTTCGTTGACGCCGCCCCGGGCCGCAACTGGTCCGGGTCTTGGCGCATGCTCGCCGCGACTCTGGTGTTCGGCATCGCCGTCGGCGCGTCGATCGGCGGAGGCGCCGTCTACCTCGACCAACACGGTGCCGCGCCGACGACGAGCGAGGCCGTGCTCGCCAGCCACCTGAGAGGGCTCGCCGCGCCGCAGCCGTTCGACATCGCCTCCTCCGACGGGCACGTCGTCAAGCCCTGGTTCAACGGGCGCACACTCCTCGCGCCGGACGCACCCGATCTGGCGGACCAGGGTTTCCCCCTCATCGGCGGTCGGATCGACATCGTCGCAGGCAAGCCCGTCCCGACCCTCGTCTATCGACACGACCGCCACGTCATCAGCGTCACCGTCGTCCCAGCCACCGCCGGCCCGCCGGAGGGTGAGGAGCGCCGGGAGGGGTCCACGATCCTGCGGTGGAACGCCGGAGACCTGACCTACTGGGTGGTGTCCGATCTCAACGCACGCGCGCTGCGAAGCTTCATCGACCTGTTCCAGTCGCGGATTACGCGACAGGGGTGAGCGATCCTGCGCGCGCCCGGGAATAAGTCCGCGGCTTGCCGGGTTTCCAATGATGTCGTTCTACCCAGACATCGAGGGGCCGCGCGTGATCGCCATCGCAGATCGCTTCCCGCAGGGGACGGACAGAGGTTGGGCGGGCGGATCCGATGCTGTGCACGAACCGGGCAACGGCGCGGCGTTTCGCAGTCGAGGCGTCGCCAAAGCCGAACACTCCTGCGCAGGCCCGACACTCGTGCACATCGCGCTCGGCACCTTCATCGACAACTTCGAACAAGGGGTGGCAGTGACAGACCCCTCCGCGCGGGTCCATTTCCTGAATCGCGCCGGGCACGCCCTGGTCCGCGCCGGGCTTCTGCGTCTCGAAGGCGGCCATCTGCGCGGCCCGTCACCCAGCCAAGGCGTCACCCTTCGCAGCGTCATCGCGGGATGTGCTGCCGGCGGCGGGAGATCGGCCCGCCTCGTGAGCGAGCACGGCGTGCTCCTCGTCGCCGCGTGTGCGATCCCCGCGCCGGTCGGCTCGATCGCCACATCGACCGTGCTCCTGCGCTTCACCGATCCGGCCTCGGTTCGGCCCCCGGACACGTCTGTCCTGCAGAGCCAGTTCGGCTTGACGCCCGCCGAGGCAGCTCTGGCTGCCGATGTCCTGGCCGGGCACGACCTGGCCACCAGCGCGGTGCGCCGGGGCATTAAACCGAACACGGCGAAGGTCCACCTCCGGCACATCTTCGAGAAGACCGGCACGCGCCGACAGGCGGAACTGATGCGGCTGCTCCTGCTTTGCCCGCAACCGATCGCCGCCAGGCAAGACTTATCGCCTGACTGATTTCAATATTTTTGGCCCTTAATTCGAATGGGTGATGTCAATATCAACCGAAATAGTAATGATGATCAAGGTCGCAGTTTGACCAAACAGCACGTCTTTGCTCGTATGGAGTATAGACCATGATCTTTTCATACCTGACATCCGCTCGGATAGCGCGCACGGCGGCGCGCAACTATCGGATTCTGTCGGCACTCGACGACGCCATGCTCTGCGACATCGGCCTGGATCGGCGCACGCTGCGCATGTTCTGCGACAACGGATGCACGTTCACGGCCGCATCCGCGGGTCAAACCGGCAGAGCGTCGGCGGGTCTGTCGCCTCTCACGCTCCAGCCCATTTTGGGCTGAAACACAGCCTGCAACGGGTTGCCGCCGGCAATCGGCATCCCCGTCGGCGATATCGCGGCGGCATCGTGGGCGGGCATCCACCGAAGCGATGTGTCCCTGCGCGCGTCGGCCCCCAAAATCGAACGGCGCGGCATGGAGAGCCGCTCCCGGTCGCCATGCGGCACGGCACACGACAGTGATGCCGTCTTCCGGGGTGAGGCGCGGGTTCCCGCTCCGGTCCGGATGAGGTGCCCCGAGGCATCCGCTGAGCGCGACGGTGCGCCGATCAGCTGTCCGCTGCGCGTCGGAAAAGCGCGTCGGCGTTCCTGGACCGACAAGTCGTCGGCTCTCCGCGGCACGTCGAACGCGCCGGTCTGCGGACGCAACACAGCCTTCGCAACGCGCGGACGGATCGGTGCCCGATCCGCTACCGCCCCGCGCCCTTGCCGGACGGATCCTTGCCCGCCGGCGCATCGTCCGTGGCCGTGTCGGTGGTGCAGGAGACACCCTGGATCGCGGCGTTCGCGGCCGGGCGCTGGCTCGGCAGGCCGGCGATCACGCGCACCACCACAAAGCCACGCGTATCCGGCGCGACGATCCGCACGTCGCGGCTCGGATCGTTCTCGTCGTCGTCGGCCAGCGCCTCGTCGTATTGAGCACGGGTGAGGATTACGAGGTCGAGGGCGCCGCGCACTGCCGCCTGATCGGTCACCGCGTAGAAGGCACCGCGCCGGGCATGGGCGGCGAGCGACAGGGACAGCGCCCCGGTCCGCGCCGAGACGCGCATCGGCCCGTCGGCCAGATCGTAGGCACAGACGCCCACAGCCACGGCGGGATCCGGAATCGGCAGCCACGCCTCGGACGGGGAGGGGTCGTCGCCCGTCGCCACCGTGTAGATCGGCTGCGGATGGTCCAGGTTCTCGCTGGCCCGGGCGCGCGAGACGGCATCCTTCTCCGACAGGACGGGGATGGCCAGCACCGCCGCGACATGGACGATCCCGGCCAGCACGAGACCGACCAGCGTGGCATAGACGACGCGCAGGCTCACGATGCGCATCCCAGGCGGGTGATGGCCGGCACCGAGGACCGGTCGAGGGATCCGGCGCTGGCGGCGGCCGGCGTGTCGTAGAGGCGCAGCGCCAGCCGCACCGGCCCGCTCGCCCGGGGGCTCGGAAGCCAGTTGCCCGGCTGAACATCGGGCGCGAGCACCACGGCGAACCGGCCTTCGGCCGATCGGAGGACCTCGGTGGAGGTGAAGCCCTCGCGTAGCGTCGGTCGGCCGGGTTCCCGGGACCCACGGCCGGCCACCGTGATGGTCCAGGCCCGGGCCGGGGGCGTCCCGCCGCCGATCCGATAGGTGCAGGCGGCATCGAGCGCCTGGCCGGCATCGTCCGCAGCCGCCGTCAGAAGCAGGCCCTCACCCACCGCGAGGGGGATCTCGCCCCGGCGCGCGTTGACCGCGCGGGTGTAGGGATCGGCATTCGCTGCACCGGCCCGGGGCCAGGCAGTCCAGGCACCGACCTGCACGCCGCCGAAGGGGTAACCGCCACTGGTCGCCCAGTCGGCGCTGGCGAGACCGAGCGCGCCGCCGAGCGCCAAAGCGTAGACGGCGAGCCCGGTCACCGAACTCTTCCGCCACAGGCGCCGGATGAAGCGGATCACGCCGCCACGCGGGGCCTGCCCGGATGCGGCCGCGTGGCTGCCGGACACCGGAATCGCGTCCCTCATGCGCTCACCGGACCTCGACGAAGCCGCCGGGCGCACGGCTGCCCTCGGCCATCGCCCGCGCCCTGTCGAGGGGGCCGGCCGAGGCGCGGTCGTCGGGCTTGCGGGCGCCCTTCTGGGCGTCGCCTGAGCCGGCGGGCACACGCTCGACCGTGCGGAACAGCCCGTTCAGGCCGTTGATCACCTCGAAGGAGCGGCGCGAAAGCTTGCCGTAGGCGCTGGCATTGGGATCGATCGGCGCGGTGGGACCACCGGAGGCCTGCTGCTGGGCGGCACGGGGGCTTTCCTTCAGCCCCGGCAGGGGCTTGATCTCGATACCCTGGTGGGCCGGCTCCATCACGTCGTGCCAGGTCTGGGCCGGGAGCGAGCCGCCGGTCAGCTTGTTGGTCGAGGTGTGGTCGTCGTTGCCGAACCAGACGGCGCCGACGTAATTGCCGGTGTAGCCCACGAACCACGCGTCCCGGTAGGCGTTCGTGGTGCCGGACTTGCCCGCGACCTTCACGCCCTCGAGCTGCGCCCGCTTGCCGGTGCCCTCCTCGACCACTTTGTTCAGCATGAAGTTCATGTCGGCCACGACCTGGGGCGCGAGCACCCGCTCGGGCGCCTCGTCGGCGTGGCGGTAGATCACCTCGCCGGAGGAGTTCTTCACCTCCATGGCGGCGTAGGGCTTTGCGCGGAAGCCGCCATTGGCGAACACCGCGTAGCCCGCGGCTTGGTCGATCACCGTCACCTCGTCCGAGCCGATCGGCATCGAGACCGTATCGATCAGGTTCGAGGTGATGCCCATCTTGTGGGCGAGGTCGATGATCTTGGTGCGGCCGGCCTTGGCGGCCTTGGCTTCGTGGGTGATGCCCATCCCCTTGCCGAGCGCGATCGAGATCTTGATCGGGATCGTGTTGATCGACTTCGCCACCGCGAGCCACATCGGCACGCGGCCGGCATAGGAGCGGCCGTAGTTCTGCGGGCACCAGTTGCCGATGCAGACCGGGCTGTCGACCACCACCGTTTCGGGCTTGAACAGGCCCGAATTGAGCGCGGCCGAGTAGACGTAGGGCTTGAACGACGAGCCGGGCTGGCGCAGCGCGTCGGTGGCGCGGTTGAACTGGCTCTCGCCGTAATCGGCGCCGCCCACCATGGCGCGCAGAGCGCCATCAGGATCGAGGATCACCATGGCGGCCTCGTCGACATCCATGGCGTCGCCGGACTTGCGCAGGGTGTCGGCCACCACCTCGTCGGCCCGCTTCTGGATCGCGAGGTCGAGCGGCGTCTTCACCGTCAGCACGCGGTCGTTGCGCAGCTTGCCGGCGTCGGCCATGCCCTTGATCTCGCCGAAGGCCCAGTCGAGGTAGTAGTCGGCTGTGATGTCGCGGGTTCGGGTGACCGGGGTCGCGGGATTGCGCAGGGCGGTCTGGATCTGCCCCTCGGTGACGAAGCCCGCCTCCACCATGTTGTGCAGCACGTCCGCCGCCCGGGCGCGGGCGGCCGGCAGGTTGACGTGCGGCGCGTACTTGGTCGGCGCCTTGAACAGGCCCGCCAGCATGGCGGCCTCGGCGAGGCTGATGTCCTTGAGCGGCTTGCCGAAATAGTAATCCGCCGCCGCCACGGCGCCGAAGGTGCCGCCGCCCATATAGGCGCGGTCGAGGTAGAGCTTCAGGATCTCGTTCTTGGTGAGATGGCTCTCCAGCCAAAGTGCGAGGAAGGCCTCGTTGATCTTGCGCTCGAGGGAACGCTCGTTCGTCAAAAAAAGATTCTTGGCGAGCTGCTGGGTGATGGACGAGCCGCCCTGCGTGCCGTTGCCGCCCTTCGAGTTGTTGACCAGCGCCCGCAGGGTGCCGATCGGGTCGATGCCCCAGTGCTCGTAGAAGCGCCGATCCTCGGTCGAGACCAGCGCCTTGATCATAATGTCGGGAAACTCGTCGAGCTTGAGCGAGTCGTCGTGCTTGATGCCGCGCCGACCGACCTCGGTGCCGTAGCGGTCGAGGAAGGTGACCGCGAGATCCTGCTGCTTCAGCCAGTTCTCGCTGGTGAGCTGGAAGGCAGGCTGCGCGAACGCCAGCATCAGCACGGCGCCGCCGGTGCCGATGGTGACGCCCTCGCTGGTGAGATCCAGCACGGCGCGCTTCCAGCCGCGCACGGCGAAGCGGCCCATGACCCGCCGGAAGCGCTCATAGGCTTCGCCGGTTGACCGGCCGCTGTCGTACAGGCTGGCGTTGACCCAGGCGTCGAAGGCGAGGGCGGCCCGTTCCAGGCGAACTTTGATCTCGGTGAGCGTCGGCAGGCGCACGATGTCGAACCCGGCTTGTCGAGCGCCTCTGCGGCGGGGCGTGAAGCGTCTGAACCGCAGACACGGGAGCTGCGGCCGGGCCACCGCACGGCATCCTCCTCCATAGCAGGATCCGGAACCGCGGGCGAGGCTCTGCGCAGTCTCGCGAATCGCCGCGGACGCGCTTGGGCATAACGCGCGGAGACCTGACCCAGTCGCAGGATTGCGGCCACGCTTGCTCCGCCGCCCCGGCTCGGGCAGAGAGACGCCCTTCCGATCGAGAGACCACATCGATGCCCAAGCCCGAGGCGGTGCGCCACGGGGCGGCCGAGCCGTTCTGGCGCACCAAGACGCTCGAAGCCATGACCCCAGCCGAGTGGGAGAGCCTGTGCGACGGCTGTGGCCGGTGCTGCCTCCTGAAGCTCGAGGATGAGGACACGGGCGAGGTCCACCACACCGATATCGGCTGCACGCTGCTCGACGGTCTGACCTGCCGGTGCCGCGACTATGTCCGCCGCCAGAAGCGGGTGCCCGATTGCGTCCGGCTGACGCCCGAGGCGGTGCGGGCCATCGCTTGGCTGCCGCAGACCTGTGCCTACCGCCTCGTGCGGGACGGGGAGCCGCTCTATCCCTGGCACCCGCTGATCTCGGGTCGGGCCGCGAGCGTCCACGAGGCCGGCATCTCGGTGCGCGGCCGTCTGTCCGGCAACGAGGAGGAGTTTTCGGAAGAGGAATACCCGGACCGGATCGTGGACTGGCCGGCACTCGATCCGCAGGCGGGCTGAAAAGTCCTGGATTGGAAAGGTCGAGACCTTTCGCGGTTCCAGGGCAGAGCCCGGGAATCCGTCAGGACTTCGCCCTGACAACCCACCAAAGGGCTGAAGCCCTTCGGAAACCCGGGATCCCGGATCAGACAGGCTCCGTGCGCGATGACGGGGCGAGCAGCCGTCCCCCGGCCAGACCGTTCACCGCGATCACGATGGCGACCGCCGCCGCATGCATCAGGAGATCCGTCGCGGTGGCGTCATGCGGGTGGACCGGCATCAGCAGAGCCGCCGCAGCCGCCGACACGGCGAGGCCGCCGAGCGCCGCCGTCAGGTTCGGCCGCAGCGGGCAGGCGCGGCGCAGCATCGTCACGATCAGCACCGACAGCGGCACCGAGGCGCAGATCAGGAAGCTGAAGCAGTCCGCGACCGTATGGGCCCCCGGGAGGTCGGTTCCGGGGGCGATCCACTCCCGCAGGCAGCCCAACCCGCTGGCACCGATCCAGAGGGCGAGGGGCGGCAGCGGCAGCAGCGCCCACCGGCCCGAGCGGCCCGGAACGCTCGTGGCGAAGGCTGCGTAGGCCGCGGTGATCGCCGTCAGCACGGCGCCGATGGCCGCCAGGGCGAGATCCGGCACGTGCATGCGCAGCATGAAGCCCGTCATGCCGGCCTCGGCCACCAGCAGCAGCCCGGCCAGCAGCGCCGCGCCGAGCCACACAGCCGTGCGGATCCCCGGCGCCGGCAGCGGCCGGACCGGCTCCAGCTCGCCGGCCAGTGCCTCGACGAGCCGGTCGTGACGGGTGGCTTCGCAGCCGGCACGCTCAGCCATCACTCCGCCTCCCGCGTCAGGCTGGTCCGGAGCGCCTTCAGCGCCCGATGCAGATTGACCTTCAATGCGCCCTTGCTGCGGCCGGTGAGCGCCGCGGCCTCGTCGAGCGACAACTCGCGCAGGCCGAGCTGCTCGACCGCCTGCCGCTGCCCATCGGGCAGGGACGCCACCGCGCGGGCGAGCGCCGCGGCACGGTCCCGCGCCTCGAGGCTCTGGCCGGGCGCCGGGCCGGGATCGACCTCGGCCTCGTAGGCGAGGGGATCGTTGACCTCCCGGGGGCGGCGGCCCGACCGGCGCAGCCGATCGATCGCCCGCCGCTGCGTGATGGCCCGCAGCCAGGGCATGAACGGACGGGCGGGATCGTAGCTCGCCCGCGCCCGGTGGACGGTCATCAGCGTGTCCTGCACGACGTCGTCCACCGCCTCGCCGCGGACGCCCTGCGACCGGGCGATCGCCGAGACGACGGGCAGGCAGGCCTTCAGCAGCGCGCGATAGGCAGCGGCATCGCCGCGTTGCGCCGACGCCATCAGACCCGCGAGTTCCTCTTCGAGCACCATCCGGGCCCCGCCGCCGTTCCGCCCCCTGGCTCGTGCCGCATCTTGCCCGGCCTCGGAGCCCGGCGCCAGCGACCAGCCGCACGGTGCGAGCCCGGCCTGCACGGCGAGGATCATCGCAGCGCCTCCCGCTGCACCCCATCCTGATCGAGGCGGGCGGCAGCGAGGATGCGCCCGTCCTCCGCCTGGAGCAGAGCGGCCGCCGCCTCGCCCTCCGGACGCGCCGCCGCGAAGGTCGCAGCGCCCCCGGACCAGCGGCCGAGATCGCGGATCGCGCGGACGACGTTGGCCTGCTCCAGGGTGCGCCCGGCATTCTCGCCGCGCAGTACCCGGGTGGTGTGGCTCGGATCGAACCCGACCAGCACCACCTTCGCGGCGCCGTTCCCGGTGCCGACCCGTACGACCAGTTGATCGCCTTCGCGGGTCAGAGCCAGCGGGATGCCGGGTCCGGCCGCCCGGGCCCGCGCGATGGCGCCGCGCACAGCCGCCTCGTCGGATCCGACGAGGCCGACCGTTCCGTCGATCACGGCCTGCGGCGTGTAGGTGGGCCCGCCGAGCCGGGCCGCATAGGCCTCCTGCCGCGCGGTCGCGGCCGGCAGCGCGTAGGGGTCACGCCAATTCAGATGGTTCCAGTAGGTGACGTGGAACGCCAGCGGCAGGATTGCGGCGCCTTCATGCGCGAGGCGCCCGATCAGCGCCTCTGCGGGCGGGCAGGAGGAGCAGCTCTGCGAGGTGAAGAGCTCGACGACGACGGGGCGTTCTGCGGCCGCGGCCGGGCCGAGGGCGGCACCGAGGAGGGCGAGGGCGATCGAGACGACAGGGCGCATGGACGAGATTCCTGCGCGCCGGTGGATCGATCCGGCGCACCTTTCCCTTCGCCCCGCGGCGGCTTCGGTTACCCCGGGTCCGACCCGTCGAGTTCGAACGCGTCCACGTCGCGCAGCAGCGCCACGAAGGCTTCAGCCCCATGCGCCAGGGCCGCGCGCCCGGCCTCCGCAGTGCCGAGGCGCGCGTCGCCGATGGCGCCGGAAGGATGAAGGTCGCCCGCCTTCCAGGCGAAGGCCGCGGGTCGGCCGGCACGCAGATGGGTGAAATCGCGGACCATCGCGCGCGTCCGCGGCGGGAAATCGGCGATCCGGTCGGTCCGCACGAGGTCCGGCCGCAGCGCCAGCATCAACGCGGTCTCGACCCCGCCGGCATGGATGCCGTGGGCGATCTCACCGGCCGGAAACAGGCCCTCCGGGTAGCCGAACCGCGCCCAGGCGGTCGTCACCGCCACCATCCTGTGCCGGGCGCGCAGCTCGGCCGCCGCGAGATCGATGATGGCGCTGTTGCCGCCGTGGCTCGAAACCATCACGAGCTTGCGACAGCCAGCCCGGTGGAGGGCGGTGCCGATCCCCGTCCAGGCGGCCAGCGCCGTCCCGGTGTCCAGCGAGAGCGTGCCCGGAAAGGCATCGTGCTCGTCGGACTTGCCGATCGCCTGCACGGGCAAAATCAGCACGTCGAGATCAGCCGGTGCGCACGCGCACACGCCAGCGAGGTAGCCCTCCGCGATGATCGTATCGGTCGCGAGCGGCAGATGCGGGCCGTGCTGCTCGATGGCGGCCACCGGCAGCACCGCAATGGCACGCCGCATGTCGCGGCTCGCCAGGTCATCCGTGGTGAAGTCGGACCAGAGCCGCGCCGCCATGCCTGCCGGGACCTCCGCCTGCGCCGGGCGGCGACAGGTCACCGGCCCCTCTAGACGGTGCGGGGCCGGCGAGTCGACAGGCCGCCGAGTGAATCGACTCAGCCGAACAGCGCGTCGATATCGTCCTGGGACGGCACGGCTCCGTCGGCCTGGGGGCCGTTGAGCATCAGATCCTCGGCCCGGGCCCGGCGGGTACGCTCGGCCGGGTCCGTGGACGCGGTGTCGCGCGCCTTCACGGCGCCTACGAACCGGGCCAGGCGCTGCTCGAACAGCCGCAGCGATTCGACGACCTTGGCGATCCGCTGCCCGGTGATGTCCTGGAACGCGCAGGCCTCGAAGATCGTGTTGATGCGCTCTTCGACCGCCTCGCGGTAGCCCGGCCCGTCGGGCAGGCCGAGCATGGCTTCGGCGGCTTCCATGATCGTGTTGGTGGCGCCGGCCGTCGCCACGACGACGCTGCCGAGCTCCTCGTGCGCCATGGGGATCCGATCGCGACTCATCTCGTTCGCGCGGAGGGCCCCGATCTCCTCGCGGAGATGGGAGATGTACTCGGCGATCTCGCTCAACTCGGCGATGACGGCCTGCGGTTCCCGGAACCGCACTTCGGACTGCCGGGGGACGGCTAACGACATGCTGTTCTCCTGAGATCGGCCTCCGTCCGGACCATCCGCGCCGTGTACGGGCGTCTTCCGAAGGATCGGGGAGCCGGGCGGACGGCGCGGGGCGCGTGTCATCGATCTCAATCAGCTGCCGCAGACGGCTTCGATCTTCGATTTCAGGGTGGCGGCGTTGAACGGCTTGACGATGTAGTTGTTCACGCCGGCCTTCTTGGCGGCGATGACGTTCTCGGTCTTCGATTCGGCCGTCACCATGATGAACGGCGTCGTGCGAAGATTTTCGTCGGCGCGCACGTGCCGGAGCAGCTCGTACCCCGTCATCGGCTCCATGTTCCAGTCCGAGATCACAAGGCCGTACTTGCGGTCCTTGAGACGGGCCAGTGCCTCGGTACCGTCAGAAGCGTCATCAACCTCTTCGAAGCCGAGCTGCTTCAGAAGATTTCGAATAATGCGGACCATCGTCTGATAATCGTCGACAACGAGGATCGGCATGCTCAAGTCGAGAGCCATCGAACCACTACTCCGTAATTGCCCGGCGGGAGGCCGCGGCGGCTCCCGGAAAGATTAACGCTTCGCTATGGCTGCAATTTAGCTGCGCCGCACGTGATTTTGAATAGGGCCTGCGCATTGCGAAGCCGTTAATTGCAGCCGGCGGCGCATGGCATACCAAAGTGTTGCACCGCGGCATCCGCCCCTCGCTTGACCCTCCGGGCGCCTTTGGGCAGGGTCCGGTCGCGTCGGCCCCATGCGGGCATGACCTGCGATCCGAACCCGACCTTTCGCGTATCCGACCCCGACACAATGGCCTCAGGCGACGAGACGGCGGCGCGGTCCTTCACCATTGGCCGTCCTGACGCGCCGGTTCCGCCGGACCTTGCGGGGGCCGTGGCGGCGATCGGCAATTTCGACGGCGTCCATCTCGGCCATCGCGTCCTCGTGGAGAGCGTGCGGGCGGCGGCTCGGGATACCGGCCGGCCGGCCGTCGTGCTGACCTTCGAGCCGCATCCGCGGGCCTATTTCACCCCCGACGCGCCGATGTTCCGCCTCACCAGCCTGGCCGCCAAGGAGGTCGTGTTCGCGCGCCTCGGGCTCGACGGGCTGATCGTGCGCCGGTTCGACGGGGCGCTTGCCGCCACGGGGGCGCACGCCTTCGTGATCGACTTCCTGAAGGGATCGCTCGGCCTGTCCGGCGTGGTGGTCGGCCACGATTTTCATTTCGGCCGTGGCCGTGAGGGCACACCCGCGGTCCTGGCCGATCTGTGCCGGGAGGCGGGCCTGAGCTGCCGCATCGTGGCGCCGGTCGCCCTCGGCGACGAGGCAGACCCGGTCTCATCGAGCGCGATCCGCGCGGCGCTCGCCGCGGGGGACATCGCCCGGGCCAACGCCCTGCTGGGCTACCGCTGGTTCGTGCTGGGCCCCGTCCGCCACGGCGACAAGCGCGGCCGGCAGCTCGGCTTCCCCACCGCCAACGTGATGGTGCCCGATTGCGGTCTCGCGCATGGGATCTACGCGGTGCGGGTGCGCATGGCATCGGGCCGGTTCCGCGATGGTGTCGCCAGCTACGGCCGCCGCCCGACCTTCGACGATGGGGCGCCGCTCCTCGAAACCTACCTGTTCGATTTCTCCGGCGATCTCTACGACCAGGAGATCGCCGTGGAGTTCGTGGGCTATATCCGCGGGGAGGAGCGGTTCGCCAGCGCCGAGGCGCTGGTCGAACGGATGCACATCGACGCCGACGCGGCGCGATCCCTGCTGGCGCGCGATGCAACCCGGTCGATGCTGGACTGAGGTCCCGGGGGGATCGCCGGCCGCGCCGATCGTGTAGAAAGGCGGCATCAAGCAGGAGGCGGACGTGCTGGGTCGTTACGAGCGCGCGAACAACGGCGAAGCGGTGGTCGAGTACGGCGACGGCACCATGCGGGTGATCAAGCCCGGCAGCTTCGTGCGTTGCGCGGTGACCGGCGAGCCGATTCCCCTCGATGGGTTGCGCTACTGGAGTGCGCTGCGCCAGGAAGCCTATTCCTCCCCCGAGGCGATCCTGAAGCGGTTGAAGGAGACCGGCCGGCCCTGATCGTCAGGGAGCGGCGTCGAGCACCTGTTGCAGTTGGCGGCGCACAGCGTCCGGATCGTCGAACACGAGGCGCACGCGCAGCACCCGCACCCGGGCCACGAAGGAAGCGGGCAGGCGCACGGCGTCCTTTTCGGTCGTGACAAGCTCGGCATCGAGTCGCCGCGCCGCCTCGAGCAGGGCGGCCAGTTCGCCGTCCCGATAGGCATGGTGATCCGGGAAGGCGCGCTGCGCGGCGAGCGTGGCCCCTGTCTCAACCAGGGTGGCGAAGAATTTTTCCGGGCGCCCGATGCCCGCGAAGGCGTGGCAGCGCCGGCCTGCCCAATCGTCCGTCTCCCGGACGAGGCGTGCCCGGTGGACCGGAACGCCCCGGTCCGCGGCGGCCCGGGCGATGGTGTCGCCCGGCGCCCCCTCACCGATGACGATCAAGCCGCCGACATGGGGCCATTGCCGGGCGAGTGGCGCCCGCAGCGGCCCCGCCGGAACGGGCAGGCCGTTGCCCACGCCGACGGGCGCATCCACGACCACGAGGCTGAGATCCTTCACGAGCGACGGGTTCTGCAGCCCGTCATCCATCACGATGGCGTCGGCACCCAGTCGCCGGCACAGGGCGGCTCCTCCCGGCCGATCACGCGCGACGATCGTCGGCGCCCGGCAGGCGAGCAGCAACGGCTCGTCGCCGACCTCCCCGGCGCTGTGCCGGCGCGGATCGACCTGCATCGGACCGGCCGTCCGGCCGCCATAGCCGCGGGACAGGAAGGCGGGCGCACGCCCGAGTTCGGCGAGCAGGGCCGCGACGGTGAGCGCGGCGGGCGTCTTGCCTGCCCCACCGAGCGTGAAGTTGCCCAGGCACAGGACAGGACAGCCCGCCCGCACGCCCGTCCGATCCATGCGCCGGGCCACCAGCGCCCCGTAGGCTGCCCCCGCGGGTGCCAGGACGCGCGCCAACGGATGATCCGGTCCGGAAGCCCAGAATCCGGGAGGCCGCATCAGGCCCGCGCGAGCGGGCGCACGCGACCGCCCCGGTCGAGGCGTTGCAGCTTCATTTGTGCGACGAACGGGTCGAGCACCGCGAGCGTGCGGGCTACCGCTCCCTCGAAGGGCTGAAGGGCGCGCTGTCCCGCCTGCGCCATGGTGGCGAGCCGGGCCTGATTCCCCAGGAGCTCGCCCGCAACCGCGGCCAGTTCGACGCCGTCCTGCACCGCAACGGCCCCGCCGGCCCGATCGAGCGCTTGGTAGACCATGCCGAAATTCTCGACATGCGGTCCATGCAGCACCGCCGTGCCGAGACGCACCGGCTCGATCGGGTTCTGGCCGCCCCGGCTCACCAGCGAGCCACCCAGGAACCCCAGGGGAGCGAGGCGGTAGAACAGGCCCAGCTCGCCGATCGTGTCGGCGACGTAGACGTCCACGGATGGATGGGGGCGCCCACCGGCGGAGCGCCGGGCGGTCCGCAGCCCCAGGGCTGCTGCGCACTCGACGACCTCCGCGCCCCGGGACGGATGCCGCGGGGCAATGAGCGTGAGGAGTTGGGGGAAGCGCTCCTTCAACAAGGCGTGCGCGTACGCGATGGTGGAATCCTCGCCCGCATGTGTGCTGGCCGCGATCCAGATCGGCCGTGCGGCCACCATGGACCCCAGATACGCGAGTTGCTGCGGGTCGGCCGGGGGCACCGACGCGTCGAATTTCAGGTTGCCGGAAATGCTCACCCGCGGCGCGCCGAGCTGGGCGAAGCGGGCCGCATCGTCCTGGGTCTGGCTGAGGCAGATCGCGATCCGCGACAGGAGTGCCTTGGCGGTGCGCGGGCAACGCTCCCAACCGCGGAACGAGCGTTCCGACATGCGGCCGTTGACCAGGATCAGCGGGATCTCGCGCTCATCGAGCGCCAGAATCATGTTGGGCCAGATCTCCGATTCAGCGACGACCGCGAGGTTCGGCTGCCAGTGATCGAGGAAGCGCGCCATCCAGCGCGGCGCGTCGAGGGGCATGTACTGATGGACGGCGCCGACCGGCAGGCGGGCGCCGATCAGGTCGGCGGCCGCGCGGGTGCCCGTGGTGACCAGAACCGAGAACCCGCGGGCGATCATGCCCTCCACGAGGCCGATCAGCGACAGGGCCTCGCCGACGCTGGCGCCGTGCATCCACACCAGGGGACCGACCGGGCGGGCCCGCCCGGGCAGGCCGCGCCGCTCGGGGAGACGCAGCGGATCCTCCTTGCCGCGCTGCGCCCGCCACGCGAGGAGCCCGGACAGGGCCGGCTCGCCGACCCACAGGCCGACCCGGTAGGCCCGCAGCGGCAAGGTCACGGAGGGACGCCTCATGCGGCGTCTCCCACCGGCGCGGCGGCCTCGACCGAGGGCGCATCGCGGTAGAGCGCAGCCCGGTCGGCGCGCCCGACCAGGGTGTAGGCGCGGGCATGGACCCGGTTCATCTCGGCCTCGACGAAGCGGCGGAGCGTCTCGAAGGCTTCGCCCGCGCTGTCGCGCGGCACATAGATCGGATCGCCCAGCACGATCGCGCCGCGCCCGAACGGCAGGCCCAGACAGGCGCGATCCCAGGACTTGAAGCGCAGATGCCGGCTCGTCACGACGGCCGCCGGGATGATGGGCCGGCCCGAGAGGCGGGCCAGCGTCAGGATGCCGGCGTCGCACCGGCGCGAGACCTTCGGCACGTCCGCGCTGAACGCCACGGACTCGCCGTCCTTGAGCGCCCGCAGCATGGCCCGCAGCCCTTCGGCCCCACCCTTGGCGCGCGCATCCGTGGCCCGATTCCGGCCGCGGGCGCCCGAGGCCCGCATCACCCGGACGCCGAGTCGCTCCAGCGCGATGGTGTTGATGTTGCCGTCCGTGTTGCGCGAGATGATCGTGGCGACCCTGTCGTGGGACCGGCGCATCAGGGGCATCATGATGTGCTGGCCGTGCCACATGCCGGCGATCATCGGCGTGTGCGCGTCGATCCAGGCATTGGCCTGCCCGGCCGACGCGCCGCCGGCCTGGACCACGAAAGGGTTGGTCCGCTGCACCAGCCGCAGGTAGGCCGCCGCGAAGCGGCCGAGCAGGCGCTGCACGCCGGGCTGACGAAGGAAACGTTTGCCGAGGCTCATGTCACGCCTGGGGTGGCCGGAGCGCCACCCGATCAGTTCCGGATCGGAATCGACAGCGCATGCTCTAGCCCCCGCGCATCAGACGAAACAATCGGCCCAGATCACAACCTGCGCGCGAAGCGCCGGCTAAGCTGCTGCCCCGGGGTGACGCGGATGCTCCTGCGGCACGGCGAAAACACGGCGAGCCGGCTTGTTTAGATTTATTCCAGACTATAGATTGGAATCGATCTAGAAAAGGAGAGCCGCTATGGCCGCCGTCCTCGAAAGCTCCGCGGCGCTGGCTGCAGAAGCCCGCCGCGCCTTCGTCCTGCGTTACGTGCAACCCGGCCTCGCCGGTCTGATCGATGGCTCGGTCTCGACGCTGGCGCCGATCTTCGCGGCGGCCTTCGCCACGGGTCACAACCACGCGACGTTCCTGGTGGGCCTCGCGGCCTCGGTCGGGGCAGGGATCAGCATGGGCTTCACCGAGGCCCTGTCGGACGACGGCAGCATCACCGGCCGCGGCGACCCCTGGATCCGTGGCCTCGTCTGCGGCGCGATGACGACGCTCGGCGGCCTCGGCCACACGCTGCCCTACGCGATCCCCGACACCCTGCCGGCCGGCTGGCCGAATCCCTTCTGGCTTGCCACGAGCCTCGCGGTAGTGGTCGTCATCGTGGAGCTCGTGGCGATCGCGGCGATCCGCACCCGCTACATGGCCACGCCGTTCCCGCGCGCAGCCCTGCAGGTCATGCTCGGCGGCGCCCTGGTTCTGGCCGTGGGGATGCTGATCGGCAGCGCGTGACAGGTGCCGCTTGACGGCGGCGCCCGCGCCCGCGATGCGAGGGCCGCTCCTCGGCCGCTCCCGGGCCGTCCCGCGCGTGATTCCCGGCGTTGACCTTCCGCCTCGTCCACCTCAGCGATCCGCATGTCGGCCCCCTGGGCCGGGTGCGTCTGCATCAGCTCATCGGCAAGCGGGCCACCGGCTACGCCAATTGGCGGCGCGGCCGGTCGCGCAGCCACGACATGACCGTACTGGAGAGGCTGGTCGCCGATCTGAAAGGGCAGGGGGCCGGGCACGTCGCCTGCACGGGCGACCTGTGCAACATCGGCCTGCCGAGCGAGTGGGCGACGGCGCGCACCTTCCTGGAGGCGTTGGGCTCACCGGATGCGGTGAGCTTCGTGCCGGGCAATCACGACGCCTACGTCCGCGGCTCCCTGGAGGGGCTGCTCGAAGCCTGTGGCGCCTACACGGGCGACGATTCCGGATCCGTCGGCCGCTTCCCGTATCTGCGGCGGCGCGGGCCGCTTGCCCTGGTCGGCCTGTCGAGCGCGATCCCGACGAAACCCTTCGTGGCCACGGGACGCCTGGGCGCGCCGCAGCTGGCAGCGGCCGAATCCCTGCTCCGGGCGCTCGCCACCGAGCCGGGCCGTCCATTCCGGGTCGTGATGATCCATCACCCGCCGCAGCCGGGCGGCGCGACGGCGGGCCGCGAATTGCTCGACGCGGCGGCCTTCACGGCGATGATCGGACGCGCGGGTGCGGACCTGATCCTGCACGGCCACAACCACGTGACCAGCACCGCCCGCATCCCGGGCCCCGATGGGCGCGGCGTGCCGGTCGTGGGTGCATCCTCAGCGTCGGCCCGGCCCGATGGGCATGGGGCCGTCGCGGCGCGCCGGGCCTCTTACATCGTGTACGAAGTCGCCCAGGCGGGAGACGGCTACGCGCTCGCGGCCCGGCGCCGCGGACTGGGCGCCGAGGGCACGATGTGCGACCTCGGGCCCGTTGATGTGGCCTGAGCCGATCAGACGACGGCTGCGAGCTTCTGCCCGGTCAGGCTAGCCTCGTAGCGCTCGGCCTGGAGCCGTGTCAGGCCGCAGATCAGGGCCAATGTGCCACGATACACGGTGTACGTGCCGTCATGCGTCGGCTTGACGCGAATCACCTCTGCCATGGGTCTTGTCCTGTGTTGGAGGTTACTTGCCGTGGACCGAGGAGATCGTCCCTCCCTCGTGAATGATTCTGTTGAACGCGCGGACAATGAGCACGTTATCGATCAGACCCCTCGTGGCAAGGGTCGGATACGGACGAATGCTTAGGTATTTCTGCTGCGGCGCGGCAAATCCTTGTACGGACTGACGATCCCGGGCTGCGCAAAAAAGCGGCGGCTGGCCTGCATATTGAATGCAACTATGCGACGCCGCCCAGCGACGCGAATCAGGGGCGGATTTTGGCCCCTTGGGGCGCGCGAGAGGAATTTCGATGCAGCTTTGGCGTCTGACGGCGACCGACCTGTCGGCTTTGATTCGGACCGGTCAGGTCTCGGCCCGAGAGGTCGCGCAGGCGGCCCTGGACCGGCTCGACACCGTCAACGGCCGGATCAACGCCGTGGTCGAGCATCGCCCGGAGGAAGTGCTGGCGCAGGCGGAGGCGATCGACGCCGCCCGCGGCCGCGGCGAGGCCCTTGGGCCGCTGGCGGGCGTGCCCGTGACCGTGAAGGTGAACGCCGACCAGCGCGGCTTCGCGACCACCAACGGGCTACGGCTCCAACGCGATCTCATGGCCGGGGACGACAATCCCGTGGTCGCCAATCTCCGCAGGGCCGGCGCGGTGCTGCTCGGGCGGACGAACACGCCAGCCTTCTCGCTGCGCTGGTTCACCACCAACCAGCTCCACGGCGACACCAAGAACCCGCGCGATCCGGCTCTGACGCCGGGCGGCTCGTCGGGCGGGGCCGGCGCCGCGGTGGCGGCCGGGATCGGGGCGATCGCCCACGGCACCGACATCGCCGGCTCGGTGCGCTACCCGGCCTATGCCTGCGGGGTGCACGGCCTGCGCCCGAGCCTCGGCCGCATCCCGGCCTGGAACCCGTCTTCCCCCGAGCGCGGGATCGGACCGCAGCTCATGGCCGTATCGGGGCCGCTGGCCCGCAGCATCGCGGATGTGCGCCTCGGCCTGGAAGCCATGGCGGCGCCCGATCCGCGCGATCCCTGGTGGGTGCCGGCGCCGCTCGTGGGCCCGGAAGTCCCGCGCCGGGTCGCCCTGTGCGTGCGGCCGGGCGGTCTCGCCACCGTGCCGGAGGTCGAGAACGCCCTGCGGGATTCGGCCCGCCGACTGTCGGAAGCCGGCTGGACGGTCACCGAGATCGCCGACACGCCGCCGATCCGTGAGGCGAGCGAGCTGCAGCTGCAGCTCTGGCTGGGCGACGGCTACGCGGCTGTCCGTGAAGCGGCCGAGCGCGAGGGTGACCCGGCGGCGATCGGCCTCCTCGAGAGCTTCCGGGCGCGGGCCGAGGCGATGCCACCGGACGCGATCGCCCGGGCGCTGACGCGTCGCCTCACGCTCGTCCGGGACTGGTCGCTGTTCCTGGCCGAGAACCCGGTGCTGCTCGTGCCGGTCTCGGCCGAGCTGCCGTTCCCGGACGGGCTCGACCGGACGGAGGCCGGCGTCGCCCGGGCCTTCGAGGCGAACCTCCTTCAGGTCGGGCTGGCGCCGCTCGGGATCCCGGCGCTGACGGTGACCACCGGCCTCGTCGGGCGCACGCCCGTGGGCGTGCAGCTCGTGGCCGCCCGCTACCGGGAGGATCTGTGCCTCGCGGCCGGTGCCGCGATCGAGGCGGCCGGGGTACCGGAGATGCCGGTCGATCCGGCCTGAGACCCCTTCGACCTGGGTTTCCAAAGGGCTGAGCCCTTTGGCGGGTTCTCAGGGCAGAACCCTGAGATGGTCTCCAGGGCTCTGCCCTGGACCCGCGAAAGGTCTCGACCTTTCGAAACCACGACTCACGCAGCCCCGAGGCTCGCCAGCAGCGCCGCGAACAGCCGTGCCCGCTGCGGCAGCGTCTCGATCAGCACGTGCTCCTCCAGGGTGTGATAGCCCTGACCGAGGGGACCGAGCCCGTCCAGCGTCGGAATGCCGTTGGCGCCCGTGAAATTGCCGTCCGAGCCGCCGCCGGCGCTGCGGTGGGGCAGAGAATGGCCGAGCGTCTCGCTCAAGCCCCGCGCCGTCTCGTAGAGGGCCATGCAGCCGGCATCGGGCTCCCAGACCGGCCGGGTCACGCCGCGGGTCACGGTGAAGCGGACGCCGTCCTCTTCCCCCGCCAGAGCCAGCATCCGCGTGACGCCGTGGTCGAGATCGGCCTGTCGCTTGGCCATGCTGAGCGCTTGGCCGCGGCAGAGCGTCGGCACGCAATTGACCCATTGCCCGCCCGAGACGATGCCGGTGGAGAAGGTGCAATCGGCATCCGACAGGGCATCGATCGCGAGGATCTTGCGCGCCATGGCGCGGATCGCCGAGCGCCCCTCGTGGGGCGAGGCACCCGCATGACTCGGGCGGCCGGTCGCCTCCAGGTCGAACCGCGCGATGGCGTAGCGGCCCGTGACCACGCCATTCTCCGGCTGGCCGGGCTCGGGCACCAGCACGAAGGTGTGGCGGGCGGCCTCGGCCTCGATCAGGTCGCGGGTCGAGGGGCTGCCGATCTCCTCGTCGCCGGTGAACAGCACGGTGATCGGCAGCGGCGTCTCGATCCCGGCCGCCGCGAGCGCACGGATCGCCGCCAGCGCGATCACGTTGCCGCCCTTCATGTCCAGGATGCCCGGTCCGTAGGCGCGATCACCCGCGATCCGCCAGGGCAGGGCGCCGAGCGTCCCCACCGGGTGGACAGTGTCGAGATGACCGAGGATCAGGATCCCCGGCTCGTCCCGGCGCGGATGCGCGAAGCGCGCGCGGACGCAATCGCTCAGGCCCATCCGCCCCGGGATCGTCTCGACCCGCGCGCCCAGGAGGGCGAGGTCCCGGGCGGCCACACCCATCATCCGGTTGACCGCGGCCGCGTCATAGGTCGGGCTCTCGCATTCGACCCAGGGGCGCAACGTCGCGAGGATCTCACCCGCGTCGAGGTGCAGATCCGGGATCATCGGGCGGCCTCCGCGGCGAAGGGGTCGGCGACTCGGGGCCAGTAGCGGCCCGAGCGCTTCGTGTAGGGGATCGCGCCGTAATCCGGCGGGACCGCCCCGGGCGCCGCCACGTAGCGAACCGCGCTCGCGATGGGCGCGAAGGCGGCATAGAAATGCTGCATCGACTTCACCACGACGATCCGCTTGTCGTCGAGGCTGAGCCCGAGCCCCGTGAAGGCGTCCGGCGCGAAGGCCTGCTGGCGCTTGTGGGTCAGCACCACGTGGAGCCCGTCGGCCTCGACCCAGGCGGCGGGGCCGAGATGGGCCCGGCCGCCACTCAGCCCGGTCTGGCTGTGGTCCTCGGAGAGGCCGCGCACGGTGACGCGCAGGTCGACGGGATCGCCCGAGGTCACGCCGCACTTGCCGCCGATCCGGAGCGTGAAGCGCGCCCCGAGCCCGGCCTCGTGACAGATCCCGACCGCGCCGGGATCCCAGATCAGGCCGAGGGCCACGTCCCGCACCCCGCGCTCGGCCAAGCGCGCGAGGATCGCGGTGTTGTCCGAGGGGGCGCCCGCGCCAGCATTGTCGGCGAAATCGGCGAGCACCATCGGGCGCGGATCATCGGAGTCCAAAGCCGCATCGATGGCGGCGTCGATCGTGTCGCAGCGGCTCGCCGCCTCCTCGCGCATCGCCCAGACGGCGGTGGCGAGGTCGTCGGCGAGCGCCTGCGCCTTGCCGGCATCGCCGTCGGCGACGACGAGTATCTTTGCGCCGACATCGGCCACGTCGCCCCACGGGAAGCCGTGCCCGAAGGACACCGACAGGATGCCGTCCCGCCCCTCGAGCGTTTCCATCCGGCGCACGAAGCCCGCGACCGGCTCGCGGCTGGTGCGCCACATGTTGATGATCCGGCAATCGGCATAGGCCATCACCGGCCGGATCTCTTTTGCGACCGACCGCATCACGAGCGGATAGAGATCGCGGGCGCGGTCGACGATATCGGTGTGGGGGTATTCCTTGTAGATCACGATGAGGTCGGCGCTCTGCCGCATCGTCTCGGTCAGGTGGCAGTGCAGGTCGAGCTCGACGCCGATCACCGCGTCCGGCCCCACGATGGCGCGGACACGCTCCAGGGTGTCGCCCTCGCAATCATCATAACCCTCGGCCACCATGGCGCCGTGCATGAACAGCAGCACCGCATCGACCGGCAGCGCGGCCTTGAGGTCGTCCAGCAGGGCGTCGCGCAGCTCCTCATAGACGGCCCGGAGCGTGATCCCGCCGGGCTGCGCGAAGGTCGAGAGGCTCTCGACGACCGTATGGCCGTCGGCCTCGGCCAGTTCGCGCCACGCCTTGAGGCCGATATTGCTGAGACTCGGCGGGTTCCGGGTGCCGTCCCGGCGGGCATAGTCGGCGTGGAAGGCCGCGCGGCCCGTCGGCAGCGGCGCGAAGGTGTTGGTCTCGGTGGCGAGGCCCGCGATGAAGATCTTCAAGGTTCCGTCCCACTCCGTCCCGGCCGCCCGGTCAGGGGGGGCTCAAGGTGATGATCGTCTCGGTGGCGGTGTCGACAGCCTCGCGGCTGTAGAGCATCGGCACATGGTCCTGGCGGCCCCAGATCGGGGCCAGGTCGGCGTAATGCGGGCTGCCCGGGTCCCCGGACTGGCCCGGCACGTTGATGAAGACCGATCGGTCCCAGTCGCCCACGTCCACGATCATGCGGAACGAGGCGCCGTGGGTGAGCCGGAACGTGTCGGTCCGGTACTCCGCGTGCATGACCGATGCCGCGGCCCCGCCGACCGGCAGCGGGCCGACATCCCAGGCTTGATCGGGCCTCAGGCCGGTGAGGGGATGGGCGAACAGGGCGTGGTGCAGACGGCCCCAGGACCAGCCGATCCGGGGCTCGCGAAGCGCAATCGTCTCCGCATCACTCCCTCCCCCCGCAGAGGGGGGAGGGAGAGGGCCTTCTACCTCCGGCGTGAGCCTGCCCATCGGGTCCGACCCCATCCGCTCCAGGCAGTCCCGGAACGCGGCCCCGAGGGCGTTCGCCAGCAGCTTTTCGCGTGTCACGACGTCGAGACCACCGTCCAGCCGCTCGATCAGGCTTTGCGTGTCACCGGGCGGCAGCAGGCGCCGGGTGCCGGCATCGGGCACCAGCGTCTCGAGCAGGGCCGGCCGCAGATGGTGGACCCAGCACACCTCGATGAGGGCGGCCGCCGCGGAATCCGGATCCAGTCGGCCCTCGAACGACGCCAGCAGCGCCTGGGCCGAGGCGATATCGGGGTCGGAGGCGGGCGACATGGCCCGGACCAGATTCGCAAGCCGGCGGGCGGGCTCGGAAAACGTGTCGCCCTGAAGCGCGCGCGAATCCTCCAGGCTGTGCCGGGTCTGGCCGCCGAGTACCGCCCGGATGCGCCGGGCGCGCCAGGGTTCGGCCCATTCGAACCCGACCTTGTGCGCCTCAGCATCAAAATCCGGCGGCAGGTTCATCGCGTTGGCAGTGGCGAGCCAGCCCGCCTCCGGGTCGAGACTGCGGGGCAGGGTGCCGGGATCGTGGAAGCCGGCCCAGTCGTAGCGGCCGTCGCCCGGCACCGGCAGCAGCCCGTCATGGGCCGGCCGCACCGGCGCCTTGCCGGCCATGAACCACGCGATCCGCCCCGTGGCGTCGGCGTAGAGCTGGTTCACGGACGGCGCCGACCAGTGGCGCAGGGCTTCGCCGAAGGCTTCCGGGGTGGTGGCGCCGAGATAGGCGAGGCTGCCGAGATAGGCGGCAGCACCCGGCTCGGACCAGACGGTCCGCAGCGCGAAGGCGCGGCCCGCGGCCTCGCGGATCACCGGGCCGTGCCGGGTGTAGCCGAGCAATACGGTCTCGTCCGGCCCACCGCGCACCGGGATGTTTTCCACGACGCGCTCGATCGGCTCCCAACCCTCGCCGTAGCGGTAGCGATCCGGATCGGCCGGGTCGGTCTCGCACACGAACAGATCCTCCTGATCCATAGGCGCGATGGTCAGGCTGAAGGCCGCGTGGCCGTTATGGCCGATCGAGATGCCCGGCAGCGCCGGCTCGCCGGCCCCGATTACGTCGAGCCCCGGCGCTGTCAGATGGACCGCGTAGCGCAGGGACGGCTGCAGGTAGACCCGGTGCGGGTCGCTCGCCAGGATCGGACGGCCGGTCTCGGTGCGGGCGGCCCCCACCACCCAGTTGTTCGAGCCTTCCACCGGCTCCTTCGGGGCGGCGCGGGGTCCCCGCGTGACGGCGCCGTGCGCGTCGACCTTGCTCCAGGCCCAGGCCTCGTCGCGGGGTGCCACCAGGCGTTCGGGCGAGACGCCCACCGTCGCGGTGGCGAGGCGAAAATCGTCGAGGAGATCGTCCGGCCAGTCGGCGGCATCGAGCCGGTCCGGCACAACCGGGTCGTGCGGTGGGCTGATCCGCTTGCGCAGGTCGTCCGCGGCGAGCCCGGCCGCCCGGGATTCGGCGCGGGCCAGAACGCGGGCGCGGGCGACCTCCGAGAGCACGTTGCGCACCAGACCGTGGCTGCGGATCCGCACCACATCCTCCGGCTGCCAGCGGGCCGGGCGCGTGTCGGTGAGGGCGAATTCCGGCGGCAGCAGTTCGGGCCGCGCCTCGGTGAGCGCCACGTAGGCGTTGAGCCCGTCCACGAAGGCCGTGACGATGGCGCGCGTGTCCTGCGGCCCGTACGCAGCCCATTCGGCCGCCATATCGCCCCGGAACAGGAACAGCCGGGCGGCGCGGTCCTGCGCGAGGTATCCGGGTCCGAAATTCGCCGCCAGCAGGCCGAGGCCGCGCTTGCGCCAGAGGTCGAGCTGCCAGAGCCGATCCCGCGCCGCGTTGAAGCCCTGCGCCCGGAAGGCGTCGCGCGTCGAGCCGGCCCGGATATGCGCCAGCCCCCAGCGGTCGACCCGGATCTCGACCGGGCCGTCGAGCCCGGGGAGGGGGTACGCGGCCCCGCTCACAGGGCGACTTCGATCAGGTGCGGCCCCGCGTTGGCGAGCGCGTGCTGGAACGCCGCGATGAAGTCCGACAGGGTTTCGACGCGCCGTCCCTCCACGCCGAAGCCCCTGGCGAGGCTCACCCAATCCAAAGCCGGATCGTCGAGGCTCAGCATGCCGATCGCCTTCGGGCCGGGATTGAGCGCGCCGACATTGGTCAGCTCCGCCCGCAGGATCGCGTAGGAGCGGTTCGACCAGACCAGCGTCACCACGTCGAGGCGTTCCCGTGCCTGAGTCCAGAGCGCCTGCACCGTGTAGAGCCCGCTGCCATCGGCCTGGAGGTTGATCACCTTGCGGTCGGGGCAGGCGATGGCGGCGCCGGTCGCCATCGGGATTCCAAGCCCGATCGAGCCGCCGCTGAGCTGCAACCACGTGTGGGGCGCCGCGTCCCGAGTCAGGGCGAAGAAGTTGCGGCCCGTGGTGATCGACTCGTCGCAGATCACCGCGCCCTCGGGGATCAGCGCGCCAAGCACCTGCCCGATCGTGTCCTGATCGAGCGGCCCCGAGGTCGGGAGCTTCGGGCGCGGTGCGGCGGCGACCGGCTCGGCGGGCGGGGCGCCGACAGCCTCGGCCAGCCGCCCCAGGGCGTCGATCTGGTCTTCCTCGGGGGTGGCCAATGTGATGGTGGAGGAGCCGTCCGGCGCCAGCAGGCTCGGCTTGCCCGGATAGGCGAAGAAGCCCACCGGCGGGGTCGCGCCGATCAGGATGATATGGCGGAAACCCTTCAGGGCGTCGATGCCCTGGTCGATCGGGTAGGGCAGGCGCTCGATCCGCACGGTGCCGGCACCGCGATCGATCCGGGAATTCGACGTCATCGCCATCAGCTGCGCGCCGGTCTTGCGGGCGATCCGGGCGGCGATGACCCGGCCTTCGTTCCGCACCGCCCAATCGCCGAGATGCAGGAGCACCGGCTCACCGCTCTGCAGCGCGCTCACCGCGGCCGCGATCGCGGCGTCTCCGGCCTTGGCCCGCTCCGGGATCGCCGGCACCGGCGCGGGCCCGGTCCCGGGATCCCAGGCGGTATTCGCGGGCAGAATCAGGGTCGCGACCTGACCGGGCGCGGTGCGGGCGGCCGCGATGGCGGCGGCGCCGTCCGAGCCGATCTCGGCGGCGCTCATGCCGGTCCGCACCCAGGACGACATCGGCCAGGCCAGACCTTCGATGTCGGAGGTCAGCGGCGCGTTGTATTCCCGGTGGTAGGTCGCGTGCTCGCCGACGATGTTGACGACCGGGGTGCGCGCCTTCTTGGCGTTGTGGAGGTTGGCCAGCCCGTTGGCGAGGCCCGGCCCCAGGTGAAGCAGGGTCGAGGCCGGCTTGTCGGCCATGCGGGCGTAGCCGTCGGCAGCGCCGGTCGCCCCGCCCTCGAACAGGAACAGCACGCAGCGCATCCCCTCGACCCGGTCCAGGGCGGCCACGAAATGCATCTCCGAGGTGCCGGGATTGGTGAAGCAGACCTCGACCCCGCCCTCCACGAGGGTCCGGACGAGGCTCTCGGCCCCATTCATCGCAGCCGGCATCCCATCGCTCACGGGCAGCTCTCCCTCTCGCTGGCGGCCTCGGCGGCGCCATGGATTCTGTATTATCGTGACGCCGTGGCGGTCCAGCGCAAGGGGCGGCGGGTGACATCTCCCGTTCGCCAAACGCTGGCATCATGGCACGGTCTGGCGCGGGACTTGCCGGAGGCGAGCCGCACCTTCCACCCGTGGGGTCCGATGAAAACGCGCCGCCTGATTGCCGCCGCCCTGGCCTGTTCCGTCGCCTCGACTGGACCCGTCGTCCTGGCGGGGCCTGCCAGCGCCGAGAGCGTGCTGCGCATCGCCATGACGGCCACCGACATTCCGACCACGACGGGGATGCCCAACAACGGCTTCGAGGGTATGCGCTTCCTCGGCTACCCGATCTTCGAGGGGCTGGTGCAATGGGACCTCAAGAGCACCACCAAGCTCGCCGGCATCGTCCCGGCCCTGGCCGAGCGCTGGGAGCAGGACCCGAACGACAAGGCGGTCTGGACCTTCCACTTGCGCCAGGGCGTCAAGTTCCATGACGGTACCGCGTTCAATGCCGACGCGGTGATCTGGAATCTGGACCGCTACTTCAAGAACGACAGCCCGCAATTCGAGCCGCAGGGCGCGGGCATTTCCCGGGCCCGGGCGCCGCTGGTCGGATCTTACAAGAAGATCGACGACGCGACGGTTCAGATCACCACCACGCAGGTGGCGTCGTACTTCCCCTACATGGTGGTCTACCTGCTGTTCACCTCACCCCAATCCTTCGAGAAGGCGGGGCGCGACTGGAGCAAGGTCGCCGCGCTACCGGCGGCCGGGACGGGGCCGTTCAAGATCACCCGCGTCGCCCCGCGGGAGGCGGTCGATCTCGCCAAGTTCGACGGCTACTGGGATCCGGACCGGATGGCCAAGGTCGACCGGGTCCGGCTGCTGCCGATCCCGGAGGCGAATGCCCGGGTCGCGGCCCTGCGGTCCGGACAGGTCGACTGGATCGAGGTGCCGGCGCCCGACGCGATCCCGTCCCTGAAGCAGGCCGGGTTCACCATCACCACGGGCTCCTACCCGCATGTCTGGCCCTACATCTACAACATGGGCGCGAAAGACAGCCCCCTGAAGGACGTGCGTGTCCGGCAGGCGCTGAACTACTGCGTCGACCGGTCCGCCCTGGTGGAGCTGCTCAACGGAACGGCCGAACCGGCCTCGGGATGGCTCAACGACAAGGACCCGAATTTCGGGTCCCCGAAGAACCGCTACACGTTCGACGCCGCCAAGGGGAAGGCGCTGCTGGCCGAGGCCGGGTATTCGGATACGAAACCCCTGAAACTCAAGATCATGATCTCGTCGTCCGGCTCGGGACAGATGCTGCCCATGCCGATGAACGAGTACCTGCAGGAGAACCTGAAGCAGGCCTGCAACGTCGATCTCAGCTTCAACGTGGTCGAGTGGCAGGTGCTGTTGAACTCCAGCCGCGCGCTGCCGGATGCGCAGAGCCTGCAGGGCTCGTTGGCGCTCAACGTCTCCTCGCCCTCTTCGGACGCCGCCGTGATGGCGCGCTACTTCGGAAGCGACCGCTTCCCCCCGGCCGGCTTCAACTTCCCGAACTGGAAGGACGACGCGTTCGACGCCGCCCTCAAGGCGCTGGCCGAGACCACCGACGCCAAGGTGGTCGACGCCCAGACCAAGGCCGCGCACGAGCGCCTCGTGGACAACCCGCCCTGGCTGTTCATCGTCCACGACCTCAACCCGCGCGGGATGGCGAAGACGGTCCACGGCTTCGTCTCGCCGCAATCCTGGTTCGTCGACCTCACCCTCGTCAGCGTGAAATAAGCCGATGCCCGATCTCGATCCCGTCCACGCCTCCGCGGCCGAACTCGCCCGGGCGATCCGCGCGCGCAGCCTCTCGCCGGTCGACGCGGTGGACGCGCTGCTCGGGCGCATCACGCAACTGGAGCCGAAGCTTCAGGCCTTCACGGAGGTGTTCTCCGCCGATGCGCGCCTCGCCGCCGAGGGGGCCGACCGGGCGATCCGGTCGGGCCACACGGTGGGGCCGCTCCACGGCGTGCCGGTGGTGCTCAAGGACCTGATCGATCTGGAGGGCCGGATCACCATGGGCGGCTCGGCCGCCCACCGCGCCCGCAGGGCCGAGCGCACCGCGACCGTCGCCCGCCGCCTGATCGCGCAGGGGATGATCGTGCTGGGCAAGACCCACACGGTGGAATTCGCCTATGGCGGCTGGGGTACCAACCAGCATCTCGGCACGCCCTGGAACCCCTGGGACACGGAGGTTCCGCGCACGCCCGGCGGATCGAGCAGCGGCACCGGCGTCGCGGTGGCGGCCCGGATGGCGCCCTGGGGCATCGGCACCGATACCGGCGGCTCCGTGCGCCTGCCGGCTGCCTTCTGCGGGCTGACGGGGCTCAAGGTGACGGTCGGGCGGGTCTCGACCTGGGGGATCGTGCCGCTCTCGACGACCCTCGATTCGCCCGGGCCGCTCGCCCGCACGGTGGAGGACGCTGCGCTCCTCTACGAAGCGATCTCCGGGCCGGATCCCCTGGATCCGACCACCCGCGGCATCCAGCCGGAGGCACCCTGGCCCACGCTCGACCGCGGCGTGCGCGGCCTGCGCCTCGGCCGCATGCCCGTGGTCGAGCGGGAGGGCGTCGCCGCCGACATGCTGGCCGCCTACGACGACGCCCTCGACCGGCTCGCCCGGCAGGGCGCCGAGATCGTGGACGTGGCCCTGCCGTTCCGGTTCAGCGACTGCGTGGCGATGAGCGCGATCACCAACGCCGAAGCCTACTTCGTCAACGGGACGTTGGCGGAGGACCCGTCCGCGCAACTCGGCGACGCCGTGCGGGCCCGGATCCTGGCCGGCGCCACGGTCTCGGCGCAGGCGTATCTCGGCACGCTTCACCGCCGTGCCGCGATGAAGCAGGCCTATGCCGAGGCGTTGGCGGGGATCGACGCCCTGCTGACGCCGACCACGGAATCGGCTGCCGTGGCGCTCGCCGCGGTCGACGAGGCGCACCTGCCCTCGCGCTTCACCCGGTTCGGCAACCTGCTCGATCTCTGCGCCCTGGCGCTGCCGAACGGCTTCACGGCCGAGGGCCTTCCGCTTTCGCTGCAAGTCGTTTGCGGCGGCTACGAGGAAGCGATGGCGCTGCGGATCGGGCAGGCCTTCCAGCAGGCCACCGACTGGCATCTGCGTCAGCCATCCTTGTAAGGATCGAGGCCTGCGGCGGCGGCGGACGCGATCAGGATGCGGGGTTGCGCGTCAGCGGTTGAACAAACCCCCTGATCGACGCGAGGCACCACCAGACGAGCTTTACGTTGCTGATGACAGCATTGACGCCGAAATGGACCATCAGGAAGGCGTACAGGCAGCCTACGTCAATGACCCCGATCACGCTGGCCGTGGCGTCCGACAGGATGCCGATCCACCACGCCCCCGTGACGGTGGCTAGACCGAACAGGCATAAACCCAAGGCGAGAAGGGCGGGGTGTGCCGCGCACCATTGGGCCACGGCCTGGTTATTCTGAGATGACCCGTCCATGCCCCCACCCGAATCGATGAGCGGGGCCGATCATACGGGATTGCGACTGTCCGTCCTCTTGGCGACAGGCATGACCGCGGACGCCTGTGCGGCCCAGCACTGATGATCTTCGCGCCTCGCCGCCGTCCTTCGGAGGCGCTGCTCAGGCTGCCGGAGCCTGCCCGGCGACGACGACGCCGAGGGTGCCGAGCAGCGAGGATCGGGCGCGGCTCACCCGGCTCTTCACGGTGCCGACCTGACACCCGAGCTTGCTCGCCGCCTCCTCGTAGGTATGGCCTTCGGCGCCGACCAGCAGCAACGCCTGACGCTGCGCCACCGGCAATCCTTCGAGGCGCGCCCATACGACCTTGAGGGTGCTGGCATCCTCCTGATCGGCGAGGCTGGTCATCTGGCCCGCATGCGTTCCGTCGACATCCTCGATCTCGCGCCGGGTCTTGCGCAACTCCGAGTAGAATTGATTGCGCAGGATCGTGAACAGCCACGCGGTGAAGTTCGTGCCGGGGCGGAACCGTGTCTGGTTGGCCCAGGCCTTGACGAAGGTCTCCTGGACGAGATCGTCGGCCCGGTTGACGTCCCCCGCCAGGGACAGCGCGAAGGTCCGCAGCGCCGGCAGCGCCTTGATGATGTCGCCCCGGAAATCGAAGGGCACAAGCTGGCCGTGGGCGGCGACCGCGACCTCGAACCGCGCAACCAGATCTCCGAATTGCGCCGGCAGAGGCTCCAGCTCGACGAGCTTGAAATAGTCGCGGATCGGCAGGGCGAGGTGCTGCCCGATGGCCGTGGCGTAGCCATCGGCCTTGCGGTCGATTTCGGCCCTGCTCGACGGCTTCGTGGCGTCTTCGATCATGGACGTATCCGGATCCCGTTACTTGTATACTGGAACTGCTCTAACATCCGTACCGGTGGAAATATGAACCGATACCAAACGCTCCCTGCGGTATCGGGGGGTAGAGGCAACGGGCGCCTAACGGCCGAGGTTAATCCATCCGTGCTTCTGAGCTGGAAGCGGCCTGTCCGGCGGTGCAGACTGCGCATCGTGAGGAGCGCGCGATGAATCAGCACCACGGGGATCACGATCATGTGCATCACGGCAGCGAAATCTCGCCGGTCGAAGCCCGTGTGCGGGCGCTGGAATCGCTGCTGACCGAGAAGGGGTATCTCGACCCGGCCGCCCTCGACGCGCTGGTCGAACTCTACGAGACCGAGGTCGGTCCGCATCTGGGCGCCCGGGTGGTGGCCCGGGCCTGGGTCGATCCCGCATTCCGGACGCGGCTGCTGACCGAGGCCACGCCGGCGATCGCGGAACTGGGCATCGGCGGGCGCGGCGGCGAGCATATGGTGGTGGTGGAGAACACGCCCGAGATGCACAACCTCGTCGTCTGCACGTTGTGCTCCTGCTATCCCTGGCCGGTGCTCGGCCTGCCACCGGTCTGGTACAAGGCGCCGCCCTACCGGGCCCGGGCGGTGATCGATCCGCGCGGCGTGCTGGCGGAGTTCGGGGTGACGCTGCCGGAGACCACGCGCATCACGGTCTGGGATTCGACCGCCGAGACCCGCTACATGGTCCTGCCGCTGCGCCCTGGGGGCACCGAGGGCTTTTCCGAAGAGGCCTTGGCTGCCCTCGTCACGCGCGATTCCATGATCGGCACCGGGCTGCCCAAGGCCCTGCCGGTCGAACCCGCGGAGATGCCGGTATGAACGGTGCCCAGGACCTCGGCGGCGCGCACGGCTTCGGGCCGGTGGTGCCGGAGCCCGACGAGCCGGTGTTCCACGCCGCGTGGGAGCGGCGCGTCTTCGCGATGGCGCTCGCCATGGGCTATACCGGCGCCTGGAACCTCGACGGCAGCCGCGCCGCCCGCGAGTCGCTGCCCCCGGCCGAGTACCTCGCGTCGAGCTACTACGCGATCTGGCTGAAGGCCCTGGAGAAGCAGATCGCCGCCACCGGGCTGGCCACGCCTGCCGAGATGGAGGCCGGCCGGGCTGCAGAGCGGGCCAAGCCCGTGGCGCGGACCCTCGCGCGCGACGGCCTGGAGCAACGCTTCCGGGCGGGCTTCCCGAGCAGCCGGGCGACCGACGCCCCCGCCCGCTTCGCGCTCGGCGACGCGGTCCTGGCCCGCAACATCCACCCGACCACGCATACTCGGCTGCCGCGCTACGTCCGCGGCAAGCGCGGGCGGATCGTACGCGTCGACGGAGCTTTCGTCTTTCCCGACACCAACGCCTATCAGGCGGGCGAGAACCCGGTCTGGCTCTACACGGTTGCGTTCAGCGCGCAGGACCTGTGGGGCGAGAGCGGCGATCCCGGCGGGACCGTCACGGTGGCGGCCTTCGAACCCTATCTGGAACCCGCGTGACCGACTTATCGCCCAGCCCCTTTTCGGCCCCCTGGGAGGCCCAGGTCTTCGCCATGGTGGTCAGCCTGCGCGAGGCCGGGCTGTTCACGTGGTCGGAATGGGCGGAGCGTCTCGGCCAGGGCATCCGCCCGGCGGGCGCGCCCGAGCGCGCCGCAGATTACGGCGCGTGGCTGGCCACCCTGGAGGGCATCCTCGCCGAGCGCGGCGTGGCCGGCCCCGAGACCGTCGCGGCGCGGACGGAGGCGTTCCGGCGGGCCGCCGAGGCCACGCCGCACGGCGAGCCGATCCGCCTGGAGAATGACCCGCTCTACCGACCCTGACCACGCAGGCTCTCGAGTGGCACCGGGGCGGCATGCGACCGTCCGGTCATCAGCTGTTCGAGGAGCGCCAGCACCTCCGGCCGGCCGCAATTGCGCGCCGGCTCGAACGGCGTCCAAGTCTGCACGAAATCGAGGCGCTCGAACACGTCGCGGTAGCGGCGCAATTCGTTCGGGGTGAGCGGAACGCCGCGCACGAAGGCCTTGTGGGCCGAGATCGTGGTCGCCCGGCGGAAATCGGTCGGATCGAGCTCGAACTTCAGGGCGTCGCCGCAGAAGCAGATTTTTCGCGATCGATCGTAGAGAACCGAGTGGCCGTCGAAATGACCCGCGGTCCGATGCAGCTCCAGCCCCGGCAGCGGCTCCAGGAAATCGTCGTAGGGCCAGCTCACCTGCAGCGCCGCGCTCCACGTGAAGTCGGCCGCGGCCAGGCAGAGTTCCGGGTCGAACCGGTCCTGCAATTGCGGCAATGCCCCGTAGGCGTGCGGATGCGAGGCGGAGAGCACCGCCATGCCGCCGAGGCGTTCGATCTGGTCGAGGGCGGCCTCGCTGAACACCGGGCAGCCCTCGAAACCCATGTTCCCGTGCTCGGTCTGGATCAGGTAGGCGGACGGGCCGATGCCCGAGACCGGATCGTTCCAGAACCGCCACACGCCCGGCTCCAGTTCCTGCCAGTGGCACGGAAAGGCATCCTGTGCCTCCCGCGCCGTGCGGAAGCGCCAGCCGTCCTGCGGCACGACGTGGCGGGCATCGAGACACATCGGGCAGGCGGCCGGGATCTCGAAATGGCGCTGCCAGAACCCGCAATTGTCGCAGGTGTAGGCGGGCAGCTTCAGGGCGCCCGCGAAGGGCAGATAGCCGGGCATTTTCTTGAACCTTCTTCGGGGCGGCTGGAGCAGGCGGCGCGACGGGGTGCAGCCGTCTACGTCCGATCCGGCAGCCGGCGAGCCGAGCGGGCGGCGTGGACGGTGCCGGCGAGCCCGATCAGCGCCAGACCGGCGAGCCCGCCGACCACGAGGTCGCGGGTGCGGCTCGTGACGAACTCGCTGCGGCTCGCCTTGGTCCGACCGGAGAAACGGCCGTCGATCCCGACCGGGCCCGGCACAGGTTCGAACAGGTTCCCCTTCATCTCGGGGATGGTCTCGTCCGAGAGCTGGGCCGACCACATGGAGGCGGCCTTGCGGTCGGCGAGCGCCGGAGCCAGGGCCTGCGCGGCCGCCATCATCATCGACGAGCGCCCGACCCAGACCTCCCGGCGCGGATTCTCGACGGCGTACGCGATCGCCTCGGCGCAGAGCCGCGGGTCGAAGACCGGATCCGGCGCGTATTGCCGGTGCCCGGTCCGGTTGCGCGCCCAGTTGAACTGGGGCGTGTTGACCGCCGGCAGGTAGATGACGCTGAGGCTGACATTCACCCGGTCGTGCAGCAATTCGCAGCGCAGGGCGTCGGTGAAGCCCGAGACCGCGAACTTCGCCGCGCAGTAAGGCGCCTGCAGCGGCGCGGCCCGGACCGCGAGGCCGGACGAAACCTGGATGATCGCGCCCCGGTTGCGCCGCTTCATGTAGCGCAGCGCGGCGAGCGTCCCGTAGACCTGGCTCAGATAGGTCGTCTCGGTGACCCGCCGGTACTCGTCCGGGGTGATCTGGTCGGCCGGGTTCACCACGGTCGACATCGCGTTGTTCACCCAGGCGCGGATCGGCCCAAGCTCGGCCTCGATCCGCGCGGCGGCGGCGTCCACGGCCTTCGAATCGGCGACGTCGGCGCTGATCGCCAGCACCGGCTGCCCGTAGGCCGCCAGCGCCCGCTCGGCCGCGGAGAGCCGGTCCGGATCGCGCGCGATCACCGCCACCGACCATCCCCGTTCGGCGAGGGCATGCGCCGCCGCCAGTCCGATCCCGGCCGTACCGCCGGTCACGACCGCAACCCGAGCCATATCCACCTCATCGTCGTCAGGAATTCGAACGGCAACCCGGATCGCGCCGGTCGGTTGCCCTGCGGCATCGGGCCGGAACGTCACGGGGGGCGTCGATTTCGCGTTCCGCCACGCAACGACCGAGTCCGGCCGCTGTTAACCGCTTGTGTTGCGTCATGCCGAACCACCGAAGGTCGAAGTCATGCGCTCCAGACGACGCTTCTCCCTGCCGATCGATCCCTGGCCCCAGGCCTCGCTGGCCGAGCGGACGGCGGTCGGGATGGTGCTGACCTTCCTGCTGCTACTTCCGGCCTGCGCGGCCGGGGCGGCGCTGTTCGTGATCGCCGTGGTCGCGATGTACATCTCCTGGTCCTACGACCTCGGCGCCGCCCTGCGCGGCGTCATCGTCCGGCACGCTGTCATCCCGGGCCGTCGTGGCCGGGTGGTCCGGAAGGTCTGAATATCCACCCGGCGCGCAGGACACCTCCGGCGCAGTCGTTTGCGGGTTCAGAATTCGCCCGCTCCGCCATCAATGGCCGCTGAAAACCCCTCGCCCCGCTTGGGGGCTTCGATGTTCACAGATCGCAGTCCGACTGAGACACGCGCCCACCCTCCCCCCTCCGCGGAGGGGGGAGGGAGATGCGCGGCCGCCCCTCAGCCCTATCCAACTCCGATCTGTGAATCCGGTAGCCCCGCACGCGGGGAGAGGAGGGCTTCGCGGCCTTCGAGACCGGATGCGTGAACCTCGCACAGCGGTGCGGACCCGCACGGCGAGCTATCCTCGCCGCCGTGTTCGCTGTGTGTTGCCCGCGCTCCGATTTGACCTGACCATGCCGGGTGGGCCAGTCAGGTTCGGAACGAGAGACCGCCATGTTCCGTACCCTGATGACCGCGCGGCGCTTCGCGCCGCTGTTCTGGTGCCAGTTCTTCTCGGCCTTCAACGACAATTTCCTGAAGAACGCGCTCGCCTTCCTGATCCTGTTCGGGATCGGCGGGGAGGCCGATGCCCATGCGGGCGTGCTGGTGACGCTGGCGAGCGCCGTGTTCATCGGGCCGTTCTTCCTCCTGTCGGGCCTCGGCGGCCAATGGGCCGACCGGTACGACAAGGCGCTGATGGCGCGGCGGCTCAAATTCGCGGAGATCTTCGCGGCCGGCACCGCGGTGCTGGGCTTCCTGCTGCAGTCCGTGCCAGTGCTGTTCGTGGCGCTCGGCCTGTTCGGGACGATCGCGGCCCTGTTCGGCCCGATCAAGTACGGCATCCTGCCCGATCACCTGCGCCGCGAGGAGCTGCCCGCCGGCAACGCGCTGGTCGAGGCCGCGACCTTCCTGGCGATCCTGCTCGGCACGATCGCGGCCGGCGCGGCTTCGGCGCTGGGCGGCTCGGGCGTCCTGTTCGGCGCCCTGGTGATGGGCTTCGCGATCCTGTGCTGGCTCTCGGCCCGCATGATCCCGGCGACCGGGGAGGGGGCGCCGGACCTGCGGGTCGATCCCAACATCGCCCGCTCGACCCTGTCGCTGCTGCGCGACCTCTGGGCCGACACGCGCCTGTGGCGCGGCTCGCTGATCGTGAGCTGGTTCTGGCTGGTCGGCGTCGTGGTGCTGTCGCTCCTGCCGGTTCTGGTGCGCGGCGCCTTCAACGGCACCGAGACGGTGATCACGCTGCTGCTGGCGCTGTTCTCCATCGGCATCGCGCTGGGCTCCGGGCTGGCCTCATGGCTCGCCAGCGGCCGGATCGTGCTGCTGCCGACGCCGGTCGGCGCCGTGCTGATGGGCCTGTTCGGCCTCGACCTCGCCTGGACGATCGGCCACCTGCCGCCGCCATCCGCCGAGGCGATCGGTCCGTTCGACTTCCTGCGGACCGGCGACGGCCTGCGCGTCGCCATCGGCTTCCTGGGTCTCGCCATGGCGGGCGGCCTCTACATCGTCCCGTCCTTCGCGGCCGTGCAGGCCTGGGCCGAGAAGGCGATGCGCGCGCGCATCATCGGCGCCGTCAATGTGGTGACGGCGGCCTTCATGGTGGCCGGCACCCTGGCGCTCGCGGCTCTGCAGGGGGCAGGCCTGTCGATCGCGAGCCTGCTCGCCGTCGTCGCGGTGCTGAACCTGATCGTCGGCGCCATCGTGTTCGCGACCCTGCCGACCAGCCCGTTCCGGGACGCCCTGTCGATCCTGTTCCGGGCCTTCTACCGGCTTGAGGTCCGCGGCCTCGACAACGTCGCGGCAGCCGGCCCGAACGCCATCGTGGCGCTCAACCACGTGTCGTTCCTCGATGCGCCGCTTGCTTTGTCCCTGCTGGAGCAGGAGCCGGTCTTCGCGATCGACAGCGGGATCGCGCAGCGCTGGTGGGTGCGGCCGTTCCTGCGGGTCACCAAGGCGATGCCGCTGGACCCGACGCGCCCGCTCGCGACGCGGACGCTGATCAACGCCGTGAAAAGCGGCGAGACCCTGATCATCTTCCCCGAGGGCCGGCTCACCGTCACCGGCAGCCTGATGAAGGTCTATGACGGCGCCGGGCTGATCGCCGACAAGTCCGGCGCCATGGTCGTGCCGGTCAAGATCGACGGGCTGGAGCGCACGATCTTCTCGCGCCTGTCGCGCCGGCAGGTCAGCCGCACGTGGTGGCCGAAGGTGATCGTGACGGTGATGCCGCCGGTACGGCTGACCGTCGATCCCGCCCTCAAGGGCAAGGCGCGGCGGCAGGCGGCGGGCGCGGCCCTCTACGGGATCATGTCCGACCTCGTGTTCCGCACCGCCGATATCGATCGTGGCCTGATGGCGGCTCTGATCGAGGCGGGCGATCTTCACGGCTGGCGTCGCAACGCCCTGGAGGACCCTGTCGGCGGTCGGCTCTCCTACAGCCGGCTCGTGATGGGCGCCAACATCCTGGGCCGCAAGCTCATGCCGCTGGCCCCCGTGGGCGGCCGGATCGGGGTGATGCTGCCGAACGCCAACGGTGCCGCCGTCACGCTGTTCGCGCTGGCCTCCGCGGGCCGGGTGCCGGCGATGATCAACTTTTCCGCCGGTCCCGCCAACGTCCTCTCGGCCTGCCGGGCCGCCGAGGTGAGCAAGGTTCTCACCTCCCGGGCCTTCATCGAGAAGGGGCGGCTCGGGCCGCTCGTGGAGGCGATCCGCGGATCGGTCGAGCTGATCTACCTGGAGGACGTGCGCGCCGGCATCACGACCGGGGACAAGATCCGGGGCCTGCTGGCGCCCCGCCGGCCCCTTGTGGCGCGCTCCGGCGAGGATCCGGGGGCGGTGCTGTTCACCTCGGGCAGCGAGGGCACGCCGAAGGGCGTGGTTCTGGCCAATCGCTGCATGCTCGCCAACGTGGCCCAGGTGGCGGCACGGATCGATTTCGGCCCGATGGACAAGGTGTTCAACGTCTTGCCGGTGTTCCACGCCTTCGGCCTCACGGCCGGGCTGGTGCTGCCCCTGGTCTCGGGCGTACCGGTCTACCTCTACCCGTCACCGCTGCACTACCGGATCGTGCCGGAGTTGATCTACGGCTCGAACAGCACCGTGCTGTTCGGGACCGACACGTTCCTGACCGGCTATGCCCGGTCGGCCCATTCCTACGACCTGCGCTCGCTGCGCTACGTCGTGGCCGGCGCCGAGGCCGTGAAGGAGGCCACCCGGAAGACCTGGGCGGAAAAATTCGGCCTGCGCATCCTGGAAGGCTACGGCGTCACCGAGTGCGGGCCTGTGGTCGCGCTCAACACGCCGATGTTCAACCGCTTCGGCACGGTCGGGCGGATGCTGCCGGGCATCGAGACGCGGCTCGAGCCGGTACCGGGGATCGACGACGGCGGCCGACTGTCCGTGAAGGGGCCCAACATCATGCTGGGCTACCTGCGCGCCGAGACGCCGGGGGTGCTGGAGCCGCCGCCGGGGGGCTGGCACGACACCGGCGACATCGTGGCGATCGACGCGATGGGCTTCGTCACGATCAAGGGCCGGGCCAAGCGCTTCGCCAAGATCGCGGGCGAGATGGTGTCTCTCGCGGGCATCGAGTCGCTGGCCGCCGAACTCTGGCCCGACCACCTGAGCGCGGTGGCCGCGGTGCCGGATCCGCGCAAGGGCGAGCGGCTGATCCTGTTCACGCAGGCGAAGGACGCAACGCGATCAACCTACCAGAGCTTCGCCAAGGATCGCGGCGCCTCCGACGTCGCGATCCCTGCCGAGGTGGTGGTGCTGGAGGCGATCCCGATGCTCGGCACCGGCAAGGTCGATCAAATAGCGGTCACCAAGCTGGCGCTGGAGCGGGCGAAGGAAACCGCTGCCGCTTAGGGCCGTGCCCATCGCATTGCGATCGGGCACGGCCCTAAGCCTTTGTCGTGACGCGCTCTCTCGCGCCGAACCGGCATCTACTTCGGCGGAGAGCGCTCTGACGGTTTTGCCCGACTGCCTCAGAGCCGTGGGGCGGCATCACCCAAACGGAGGATGCAACGACTCCCGGTATGAATTCGTATCACGAATACAGCTCCGATTCGGTCCGATGACGCGATCGAGCGACCGGGCTGGATATCGTCGCCGCGGGTTGCATCGAGAGAGGCAGATCATGTCGAAGGACGGGCAAGTTCCAGCTTGGTTGGCGAGGCGGACGTATTTCAGGCGCGTCGGGCGCTGGTTGAAACCCGGCAAGGCTCGCGGGACCGGTTCGACTTACGACGCTGCGGTCGCACCGCTCGCATCGAACGTGGTGCCGTTCCCGGTGCGGTTCGAACGGCCGGAGCGACTGAACTTCGCGGAGCAGCGCAGCATCGGCATCGCGTAGCCGGGGCCGCGCAAGGACGGGCTTGCCTGCGCTGCGGGAACCGGGAATCCTGCGTGCCGTCAGGCTAGTCCGGACCCCGGAGGAGACGTGCCGCAGGACGGGTTCGACCCCGATGGAGGAGCGCCCCCGGCGCGGCGCCTGGCCGTCCGCTCGGGTCTCGTGACCGTGGGGTTGGGGCTGGGCCTGTTGGCGGCCAGCCTTGGCGCCGCCGGGGTCTATACCGCGGCGCTGCCACCCGTGGACCTCTCGTCTGCGGCGACACGCTCCACCGTGGTGCTCGATCGATCCGGAGCGCTGCTGCGCCCCTTCGCGACCGCGGACGGGCGGTGGCGCCTGCCGGTCATCGCGGACGCGGTCGATCCGCGCTTCCAGGCGATGCTGCTCGCCTACGAGGACCGCCGCTTCGCGCATCACTTCGGCATCGACCCCGCGGCCCTGCTGCGCGCCGCGGGGCAGTGGCTGGCGCGGGGGCGCATCGTGTCGGGCGGCTCGACCCTGTCGATGCAGGTGGCCCGTCTGGTCGAGCCGCGGCGCGAACGCTCCCTCGACGCGAAGCTCCGTCAGATGGTCCGGGCCGTCACCCTCGAACGGCGCCTCGGCAAGGCCGGAATGCGCGACCTCTATCTCGCGCTCGCCCCCTATGGCGGTCCGCTGGAGGGCGTCCGGGCGGCGAGCCTCGCGTATTTCGGACGGGAGCCCGCGCGGCTGACAGCGGCGCAGGCCGCGCTGCTCGTCGCCCTGCCGCAATCCCCCGAGGCCCGCCGTCCAGACCGGTTCCCGGAGCGCGCCCGCGCCGCCCGCGACCGCGTTCTCGACATCGCCAGCGCCCGGGGCGTCCTGACCGCGGCGGAGGCCGAGGCCGCGAAGGCGGAGCCGGTTCCGACCGCACGAAAGCCCTTCCCGATGCTGGCCGCGCACGCCGCCGAGGAAGCGGTGGCAGCCGATCCGACAAATCCGGTGATCCGCCTCGCGATCGATGCCCCCCTGCAGGAGCGGCTGGAGGCGCTGGCAGCCGAGCGCGCCGCCGCAACGGGACCCGACCTCTCGGCGGCGATCCTCGTCCTCGACAATCGGGACGGGCGCGTCCTCGCCCAGGTGGGCAGCGCCGGCTACCTGGATGCGACCCGGCGCGGCGCCATCGACATGACCCTGGCGATCCGCTCCCCCGGTTCCGCCCTGAAGCCGTTCGTCTACGCCATGGCGTTCGAGGATGGCTTGGCCCATCCGGAAACGCTGCTGGAGGATCGCCCGACGCGCTTCTCGGCGAGCTACGCCCCGGAGAATTTCGACCTGTCTTTCCAGGGCACGGTCACGGCCCGGCGCGCGCTGCAATTGTCGCTCAACGTCCCCGCGGTCGCGCTCATGGAGGCGGTCGGCCCGGCCCGCTTCATCGCGCGGCTGCGCGCGGCCGGCGCCGGGATCCAACTCCCGCGCGAAGCGGCGCCCGGCCTGCCGGTGGCGCTCGGCGGGCTCGGCATCACACTCACCGACCTCGCGCGGCTCTATGCCGGGTTCGCCCGCGGCGGCACATTGCCCGGCATCCAGCGCCGCGCCGAGGCGGGGGCGCCCGGATCCGGCCGCCAGGTGGCGAGCCCCGTAGCCGCTTGGTACATTGCCGACATCCTGCGCGGGACGCCGCCGCCCGAGAACGCCCTCCCGAACCGCATTGCCTACAAGACCGGCACGTCGTATGGCTATCGTGACGCCTGGGCGGCCGGGTTCGACCGGCGTGTGACGGTGGCGGTGTGGGTCGGACGTCCGGACGGGGCGGCGGTTCCAGGCCTCGTCGGAAGGGTCGTCGCGGCGCCGATCCTGTTCGACGCCTTCGCGCGCTTCGGCGGCGAGTCCGAGCCGGTTCCCCGGCCGGCCAACACCCTGATGGCCGGATCGAGCAGCCTGCCGCCGCCGCTGCAGCGGCTGGGTCGCGACGCGGCCGGTGCACGGGGTCCGACCTTGCGGATTGCTTATCCCCCCGATGGCGCACGGATCGACCTTGGTCTGGCACCAGGCGGGCATGGCCGAGACGGCGACGCCGTCGCCCTCAAAGCGCTGGGCGGGGTGCCACCGCTGACGTGGCTGATCGATGGTCAGCCAGTCGCGCAAACGCTGCGTCGCCGTGCCGAATGGTTTCCCCAAGGGGTCGGCTTCGCGCGTATCTCCGTCCTTGATTCAACCGGAGCGAGTGACAGCGTTGCGGTCCGGCTGGAATAACCCGAGACCACGGATTGCATTGCGGAAGCTTGGCGGCGCCGAAGTTTTTCATACGCGTGCACTTTCCGGCCGCGGAATATTCATGCGGAGATTCATCGGTCATCAACGAATAGCGGTATAAACGTGCCCTGTGAGGTTGATGATGGCGTGGAAGGTCAGCGCCGCGGTCGCGGCGATTCTTGGATTCGTCGGCGTGGGGCTCGGCAGCGGCCCGGACTCGCGCCGCGCCGGCTGGCGCGACACCTATCGCCCGCCCGCCGAGATCCCGTTTCCGGCCGAAAACCCGTACACGGCCGCCAAGGCCGAACTCGGTCGCCGCCTGTTCTTCGATCCGATCCTGTCCGGCGATCGGACCCGCTCCTGCGCGACCTGTCACGTCCCGGATCTGGCCTGGGCCGACGGGCGCGCCCGCGCGGCGACACGCCAACAGGGCGACATGGACCTGCGTACGCCCACGGTCCTCAATGTCGCTTGGCAGGACGGCCCACTCGGCTGGGACGGCAAGTTCCACACGCTCGAATCGGTCTCGGCGATGCCGATCATGGCGCCGGGCAACATGAACCTGCCGATGAACGAGGCCCTGGCCCGGCTTTCCGCCGACCCGGACTACACGGCAGCCTTCGCGAGCGCCTTCGCGGATCCGGCCGTCACCCGGGAACGGCTGGAAGCAGCGCTTGCTACCTTCGAACGCCTGATCGTGACCGAGCCGGCCCCGTTCGATCGGTGGATCGCCGGCCAGGAGGACGCGATCGCCGAGCCGGCCAAGCGGGGCTTCGACCTGTTCAACGGTCGCGCCGGCTGCGCCAATTGCCATTCCGGCTGGTCGTTCACCGACAACTCGTTCCACGACATCGGCGTCGGTCAGGGGACCGACATCGGGCGGGGCCGCTTCAAGCCGACCTCGGTCGCGCTGCGCTACGCCTTCAAGACGCCGACGCTCCGAGAGGTCGGCCAGCGCGCGCCCTACATGCACGACGGATCGGTGCCGAACCTCGAAGCCGTGATCGATCTCTACGACCGCGGCGGGATCGACCGCCCGAGCCGCTCCCGGTTGATCAAGCCGCTTCATCTCACCGCCACGGAGCGGAGCGATCTCCTGGCTTTCCTCGCGACGCTGTCGGCACGGACGGAGCGCGACCTCGTGACCGCGTCGTTCTCGGCCCAGCCGCCGACGCCCTGACGCTGGATCCGCCTTAACGGCCGAGGTCGAGCCCGCGCGGGGGGCGTCCGGTATTCCGTTGCTCGCAGGCTTCCAGCGCGGCGGCGAGGCGGGCCTCGTTCGCCGCCGCGCCGTTTGAGAGGCTGACCACCGTGGCCAGCGTCCAGGCCCCCGCGATGACGGCGAGCGCCACCGCGCCGATCAGCCCGTAGGTCAGCAGCTTGTTGCGGCGCAGATCCTTCGTGACTGTCTGGATCAGGTCGCGGTTGTCTTCGGCGAGCGTGTTCCGCGCGGCCACCAACTCGTTGTACATGTTGGTGATCGAGTTCGTCGACATGTACACGAGGAGCAGGTGAACGACGAAGTCGTCGTTCGTCGTCGTGTTCAAGGCGGCCGCGATCCGCACGGCGAGCTGACGCTCCCAGGGCTGAAGATCGCGGCCGTGGACCGACCGGTAGAACCGCTCGAGGTTGGTCACGGCCGGAGCGCTTCCCGCCACACCTGGTGGAAGTTGCGCCGGAGGCGGCGGCCTTCAACGCGCAGGCGCATCGGCGCCGTGTTGGCCAGCGTCTGCCACGTCATGTTCTGCACGCGCAGGGCCTCGATCAGGCGCTCGCCGATCCTCTCGATCTCGATCACACGGAAATTCGGCTGCTTGAGCAGGGCTTTCACGAGTTCGGAGGATTCGAGGTAGTCGAAATTGGTCGCCTGAGCGGTGTTCTTCGCCAGGATCGCCCGGTCGCACTCGATCAGCATCGGCTTGAGTTCGCGCAGGACATCGAGGGCGGTCGGATCGACGGCACCGGCCGCGACGACCACGGCGAGGCGGATGTTCGATTCCCGGCAGCTCTCCACGATGATCTCGGCGCAGCGACGGGTCGTCTCGGTGTCGCCGGCCGGGAAATCGACCACCACGAAGCGCTCGGCGGCCTCGATCACGTGCTCGATCATGTCCTGGCACAGGGTCGGGTCGACGCGGCCGGTGCTGTCCTCGGCGCGCAGGCGCTGACGGAAGCAGGTGATGTCGGGCCGGCGCGGCACGAAACTCTCGCTACCGGGGTTGGTCTCCTGCATTAAAGCCGTGTGGAAATGGCGATTGGCCGGATCGGTGTCGATCGCCAGGACCGGACTGACCTCGGCGCAGAGATCGGCGACCTGAAGCGCAATCGTCGTCTTGCCGACACCGCCCTTGCCGCCCAGGCACAGGATCAGGATCTTCGCCGCCGAACCGAGAAGGTCGCGCTGGATCAATTGGATCTCGTCCGGTCCGTACCAGGCCGGAACCTTGGTCTGCGTATCATCGGCCATGAAGTCTCTCCTTAGTGATGGATAGGGCGGTGCCGCACGCCGAAGCGGTGAGGAACCGTCCCGCGGGATGTCAGGATTGATGCGCTGCAGCCGGGGCTGCTCCCGGGGCCGGGACGCCGTCAGGGCTTCGCTTCGGTCATCTTCGATGCCCCGGCCACGCCCGGCCGGACATGCGCCAACCCCCGCGATTCGCCCGGTGGGCCGGCGGCAGAGCGATGGCCCTCCCGGTGCCACGGCTCAGGGAGGCGCGACCGCCGCAGGTCGACAGGTGTGTCGGGCCTCGGAATGGCGTCCCTCCCCATTGCGCGCATCCCGTTGCTCGGTCTCTCGCTCCGGCGGACCAGCCGCATAGGCCCAGCCCCTGAATTCGGTTCGACCAAGACAACGCGCTGGCTCACGCAAGATGCGAACCCGATACCTGCCGTCTCTGCAGGCATCTTTCCGCTACAGCCTAAACATTAATGAATCAATCTCGCGCTATTCACTGGTGTATTCAGTTTATGTTTGCGGTCTTATATCGCCGTCCTTAGCAATAATTTTTATATATACTACTACGCGTAACAGTTGTTGCTTAAATACTATAAATATTGAGCACACAAGTGGAAATCATTACGGCTCGGCGCCGGGGTCGTGGCCCTGATGCGGATCAGACCTGCAGAACGTGTCGACAGCGCGGTACAGACGTGGTCGCCGCAAAACCCAACGCGGTCGAGACTTGCCATCTGACGGGGATAGTCGAGCCAACAGCCGTCAAAGCAGCAAGCGGTTCGGCACTGTGCTGCCGAGGGTCGTGGCCCCCGCTCGAAGGTCCCGCACAGCCAGAACGAGATTCGACGCTACCTAAGCACAATCCACAGCGTTAACCGTTCACTCACATTCGTTAACAAACCCTTGGCTAAAATGCGCCGGGTATATTTAAGTAAACCGGTAACCACGGTGTCGTTGCGCTGCGACGAGGGCTCAATGCCAACATCCAACAAAAAGTCGGCCCCGGCAGTCGCCTGCGCCCTCGGCCTGACCGGCCCTTTGATCCTCGCGGGGACGAACGCCGCCGAGGCGCACGTCAAATGGTTCTGCGCCTTCGACGTGGCCGGTCAGCCGCAGGGCCTCGAACAGGTCCTCTGCCTCGACTTCGAGTGGCTCACCGGCCTCGCGCTGCTCTGCCTGATGTTCGGATGCCTGGCGGAGGGCACGCCCCTGGGAGGCGCACTGCTCAACGCCCTCGATCGCGTGACCACGCGGATCCGCACCGACACGGAGTTGCTGGTCCGCGCCACGCTGGGCTTCTTCCTCGTTTCCCTGTTCGTCCTCGGCGGCATCATCCTGACGCCGGAGTTGAAGACCGACGTGGCCTGGATCCCGTGGTTTCAGCTCGGGCTGGCCGGCTGCCTGATCTGGCGCCGCACGATGCCGGTCACCGGCCTGGGCCTCGTCTTCCTGTTCAGCTACGCGACCGCGCAATACGGGCTGTTTCACCTCGCCGACTATCCGATCTTCCTCGGGATCGCCGTCTACCTGATCGTGCAGGGTCTCGACCTGAAGCCCTTCGACATCCGCCCCCTCGACCTCGTCCGCTGGTCCGCCGCGGTCACGCTGATGTGGGCTTCGATCGAGAAGTGGGCCTATCCGGAATGGTCGGCGCCGCTGCTCGCCGCCAAGCCGCAGATGACCATGGGCGCGACCCCCGAATTGTTCATGCAGGCCGCCGGCGTGATCGAGTTCACCCTCGCCTTCGCGTTGATCTGGACGCCCCTGGTCCGGCGCTGCGCAGCGATCATCCTGGCGGCGATCTTCGTCTCGGCGATCGTCGAGTTCGGCAAGGTGGACGCGATCGGCCATTCCGGGATCATCGTGGTGCTGTTGGCGATCGCCGCCGACGATGTCCGGGTTCGGGTGCGGGCACGCCAATTACTCCTGGCGCCGGCTTGGTACGGCGCAGCGCTGGCCGCCTTCCTGTTCCTCTACTACGCGGGCCACGCCGCCCTGTTTGGTAGCCTCGGGACCCTGCCGGTCATCTGACGGCGGCTCGGCCCGGGATCATCGCGCCTCCAGCAGCGGCGCGATCACGTCGGTCAGGCCGTTGATCAGGATCTGCGTGCCGACGCAGAGCAGCAGGAATGCGAACAGGCGTCCGACCACCCGGGCCCGGGCCGGGCCGATGAGCGCCACGACCCGGTCGGCCGAGGCGTACAGGAGGGCGACCGTGACGGCGACCACCAGCGCTGCCACCGTGACGCCGAAATAAAAACCGGCCCGCTCGGCGTAAGCCGCCGGCCGGTTCGCGCCCAGGGTGATTGCGACGGCGATCGTGCCCGGCCCAGTGGTGAACGGCAGGGTCAGCGGGAAGAAGGCGATCTCGGAGAGCACCGCGGTGGGTACCGGCTCGGAGGAGGCCGCGGCGCCCGGCCCGGCCGAGCCCGAAGCCTCGGCCTGCTTGCGCGCCTCCCGCGCCTCCGGTCGGTTGAGCTGGGTCCAGGCCGACGACATCACCACCAGCCCGCCCGCGACGCGCAGGGCCGCCAGGGTGACGCCGAAGAAGTTGAGGATCGGCGTCCCGGCCCAGAGAGCGCCCAGCATCACCAGCGCCGCGTAGACGCCGATCCGGCGCGACAGGAGTACCCGCTCGGCGTGACTGTAGGCGCTCGTCACCTGGGCGAAGATGAAGGCGCCGCCGATCGGGTTGACGATCGCGACCAGGCCCGAGAGGGCGAGCAGGAACTGCTGGACGGTGAAATCGATGCTCATCAGGGTCGGTCCATGCGGACCGTCCTCCTAGGCCACCGGGCGCGCCGACGGAATCCGGTTTCCGCAGACGGCCGCTCGCGACAACGCGCGCTCAGCCAGGGGCAGGAGCCGGCACCAGCACCCGGGCCGGGGCGAGGCGACGGGCGCGCCGCACCTGCCGCACCGTGACCGGCCGGTACAGCTGCTTCGTCGCGTCGACCACGTGCAGGCCCGCGAAGGGCAGCGATAGGCTGGTGCCGGTCCACTCCCAGGCCGGCCCGGTGCGCAGCATCAGCCGCGAGCGCACCGGCGGCATGTAGAGCGTCTCGGTCCAGTTCACCGGCGAGAACAGCGTCTCGCGCATCAACCGGCCGAGCTGCGAGCGGCTGTAGGGCTGGCCATGGCCGAAGGGCGTCGCCTCCCGCCGGGCCCAGACCCCCCGCCGGTTCGGCACCACCAGGATCATCCGCCCGCCGGGGGTGAGGGTCCGCCACACCTCCTGGAGCAGCTCGGAGGGGCTCTCGACGGCTTCGAGGGCGTGGATGAGGAGGATCCGGTCGACGGCGGATTCGGGCAGCGGCATCATGGTGGGATCGGCCAGCGCCGTGCAGGATCGGCCGCTCGCCGGCCAGTTCACCACGCCCTGGCTGATCGGCATGAACGCGAGGGTGCGTTCGGCGATACAGTGGATCGGACCGAGATACGGCATCGCGTAGCCGATCCCAAGCACGCGCAGGCCCGAGACCGAGCCGAGGAACGCGTCGATCGAGCGGCCGACCACGCGATGCGTGGTGCGGCCCAGGGGGCTGGCGTAGAAGGCCCGCAAATCGTTGACGTCGAGACGCATGAAGAGGCAGGCTACCGACACGGGAACGGGTGCGTACTCAATGGTGACCCGGGTCGCCCGCGGCAAGCATTACGGACCCGAAGTGCACGGAACCCGGCCGTGGGACCGCCTGTTCACGGCGACAGCGTTTGCGCCCCGAGGAGAATCCCCCGATGGCCGCCCAGCCCGAGATCCGCACCTTCCTGTGCCGCAGCGACAATATCGGTGTCCTGATTCGCGATCCTGTCACCGGTGCGTGCGCGGCGATCGACGTGCCGGAGGCCGATCCGGTCCTGAGGGCGCTCGATGAGACCGGCTGGCGGCTCACCGACATCCTCGTGACGCACCGGCACGCCGATCACGTCGAAGGCATCCCTGCGGTGAAGCGGGCCACCGGCGCCCGGGTCGTCGCGCCCGCAAAGGCCGGCGACGCGGTCCCCCAGGTGGATGTTACCGTCCGGGAGGGCGACACGGTACGGGTCGGCGATATGACCGCGCAGGTCTGGGAGACGCCGGGCCATTGCGCCGATCACGTCACGTACTGGTTCTCCGAGGCGGGGCTTGTCTGCGCCGGCGACACACTGTTCACCCTCGGCTGCGGCCGGGTAATGGAGAGCCCGCCCGAGACCCTCTACCGATCCCTGCGGCGCTTCGACGATCTCCCCGATTCTGCTCAAGTCTTCAGCGGCCACGACTACGTACTCTCCAACGCGCGCTTCGCTCTGGCGGCCGAGCCGGACAACGCAGCACTCAAGGCCCGCTTCGCCGAGGCCGAAACCGCGAAGGCGGAGAGCCGTTTCCTCGTTCCTTCGACCATGGGCGCAGAGCGCGCCACCAACCCGTTCCTGCGCGGCGCAGTCCCAGCACTGGCAAAATCCGTCGATCTGCCACCAGGAAGCGATCCAGAATCGGTCTTCGTCGCTCTTAGGGCGTGGAAGAACCGCTTCTGACGCAGGGATAACGAGAAAAATTTGTTGCCTTCTCAAGGCAAACTGACACATAGGAGTGTTTAAGCGGACTAAATCCGCTCAGGTTAACGGGCTCCCGGGGGGAAGCCGTAACGTCAACGCGAAGCGCCGGGACGCTTCAGCCGGTATGATGGGGGTCCGTCTCGCCCTACCACCTGTCCACTTCCCGCCTTCCGCTGCCTTTTTTGAAGCCAGAATCTGACGGGTCCAAGGAAGAGGCGCTGGGCGCCAAATCCAAGCTCTCTGTCGCCGAGGTCGCCGAGACCGGCACGCCCCGGGACGGAGCCGATGTGTCTGGCGGATCGAGGCCACGCGCACCCGTAGCCGCCGACGTTCGGTTGCTCGGCATCGCCACCGAGCATCTCTCCCGGCTCGGCCCCAAGCGTGTGACGGTGGTGGCCGTAGCCGCCGAAGCGGGCATGACCCATGCCAACGTCTACCGCTACTTCCCGTCAAAGGACGCCCTCCTCGACGCTGTGGCAGGGCGCTGGCTGCGCGAGGTCGAAGCCCGGCTCGCCGGCATTGCCGATGCACCCGACCCGGCTGACGACAAGATCGAGCGTCTCCTTACCGCGCTGGCCACCGTTCAACGCGACGCGCTGGTCGACGAGCCGAACCTGTTCGCGGTGCATCTCGACGCCACCGTGGCGGCCCGGCCGATCGCCCGGCGGCACCGTGTACGCCTGCGCAGTCTCGTGGAGCGGGTCGTCGAGGAGGGAATCACCTCCGGGATCTTCTCGGCCCGGGACCGGGAGCGGGCGATCGCCTACATTTTCGATGCGAGCTACCGCTTCACGCATCCGCTGGCGATCCAGCACGATGCCGAAGTGCCGCGCGATCTGATCGAGGCGCGCTTCGGCGCCGTCATTCACGCGATCCAGAGGGTTCTGCGATCTGGGGTTCTCTGACAAGCCCGACACCACCGTGACGGATTCTCCAAGGCCCGGACCCTCAATCCGGGCCTTCGCTGTGTCCGGATGTTTACGGCACCATCGGCAGTGACGAAACGCGCAAATGACAGCTTGCAGAGTCTGTCATCGAAGCTTCTCCACACGCCGGATCCAAGTTGCACTGCACCTAAAACCTTCGCAGCGCTGGCGTTTCTCGGATTGTCTGTGCCGCCGTCCGGCACCCGGAGCTTGGCGCCGATGTCGACGCTCGACCCGCATCGGGTTGAAGCGACGGTGCTTTTCCGCCACACAGCCGCGCAGATTTGGGGCCGCGAATCTGACCGCGAACCGGAACGGAAGCGCAATCCCCGCAACGCCCGACGCATCCTCGATAGCGACACGCAAGGGAGACGGATCCGACATGGCTCGCAACAAGATCGCGCTCATCGGTGCCGGCCAGATCGGCGGCACCCTGGCCCTTCTGGCCGGCCTGAAGGATCTCGGGGACGTGGTGCTGTTCGACATCGTCGACGGCGTGCCGCAGGGCAAGGCGCTCGACATCGCCGAGGCCGCCCCGGTCGAGGGCTTTGACGCGGCCTACGCGGGTGCCAGCGACTACGCCGCCATCAAGGGCGCCGATGTTGTGATCGTCACCGCCGGAGTCCCGCGCAAGCCCGGCATGAGCCGCGACGACCTGATCGGCATCAACCTGAAGGTGATGCAGGCGGTCGGCGAAGGCATCAAGACCTACGCGCCGGACGCGTTCGTGATCTGCATCACCAACCCGCTCGACGCGATGGTGTGGGCGCTTCAGAAGTTCTCGGGGCTGCCCACCAACAAGATCGTTGGCATGGCGGGTGTGCTCGACTCGGCCCGCTTCCGCCACTTCCTCGCGGAAGAATTCAAGGTCTCGGTCGAGGACGTCACCGCCTTCGTGCTCGGCGGGCACGGCGACGACATGGTGCCGCTGACCCGCTACTCGACGGTCGCGGGCGTGCCGCTGACCGACCTCGTCAAGCTCGGCTGGACCACCCAGGAGAAGCTCGACGCTATGGTCGACCGCACCCGCAAGGGCGGCGGCGAGATCGTCAACCTGCTCAAGACCGGCTCGGCCTTCTACGCGCCGGCCGCCTCCGCCATCGCCATGGCCGAGAGCTACCTGCGCGACAAGAAGCGGGTCCTGCCCTGCGCCGCTTATCTCGACGGCCAGTACGGCGTGAAGGGCATGTTCATCGGCGTGCCGATCGTGATCGGCGCCAACGGCGTGGAGCGCGTCCTCGAGGTCACCTTCGACGCCGCCGAGAAGGCGATGTTCGAGAAGTCGGTCGCCTCGGTCACGGGCCTGATCGAGGCCTGCAAGGGCGTCGACAGCAACCTCGCCTGACCGGTAAGCGGAGACCGGGCAGCGCGTTCTGGTCGGAGACCCGATTTCTGATCGCTCGATTTCTCGACGCGCTGTTCGCTTCCACCTATTCGCTCCTCCCTACGAGGCTCCGATGAATATTCACGAATACCAGGCCAAGGCCGTGCTGAAGGAGTTCGGCCTGCCCGTCTCCCGCGGCGTGGCCATCTTCAACCCGTCGGAGGCCGAGGCCGCCGCCAAGGAGCTCGGCGGCCCCGTCTGGGTCGTGAAGAGCCAGATCCACGCCGGCGGCCGCGGCAAGGGCACCTTCAAGGGCGCGCCCGAGGGCGCCAAGGGCGGCGTGCGCGTCACCAAGTCGATCGACGAGGTGAAGCAATATGCCGGCGAGATGCTCGGCCAGACCCTGGTGACGATCCAGACCGGGCCGGCCGGCAAGCAGGTCAACCGCCTCTACATCGAGGAAGGCGCGCAGATCGACGAAGAGTTCTACCTCTCGATGCTGGTCGATCGCGTCACCGGCGGGGTCGCCTTCGTGGTTTCCACCGAGGGTGGCATGGACATTGAGGCGGTCGCCCACGACACGCCCGAGAAGATCCATACGATCGCGGTCGATCCGGCCACCGGCGTGATGCCCCACCACGGCCGCGCCGTCGCCAAGGCGCTGGGCCTCACCGGCCCCCAGGCCAAGGAAGCCGCGTCGCTGACGGAAAAACTCTACGCAGCGTTCGTGTCCAAGGACATGAGCATGCTGGAGATCAATCCTCTGGTGCTCACGGCCGACGGCCATCTCAAGTGCCTCGACGCCAAGATCTCGTTCGACTCGAACGCGCTCTACAAGCACGCCGATATCGTCGCCCTGCGGGACGAGACCGAGGAGGACGCCAAGGAGATCGAGGCGTCGAAATATGACCTCGCCTACATCGCGCTCGACGGCACGATCGGCTGCATGGTCAACGGCGCCGGCCTCGCCATGGCGACCCTCGACATCATCAAGCTCTACGGCGAGGAGCCGGCGAACTTCCTCGATGTCGGCGGCGGCGCTTCAGAAGAGAAGGTCACGGCGGCGTTCAAGATCATCACCGCCGATCCGCAGGTGAAGGGGATCCTGGTCAACATCTTCGGCGGGATCATGAAGTGCGACGTGATCGCCAACGGCGTCATCGCCGCCGTCAAGGCGGTGGGCCTGCAGGTGCCCCTGGTGGTGCGCCTGGAAGGCACCAACGTCGAGGAAGGCAAGGCGATCATCCGCAATTCCGGCCTCAACGTGATCCCGGCGGACGACCTCGACGACGCCGCCCAAAAGATCGTCGCCGCCGTGAAGGGAGCCTGATCATGTCGGTGATGATCGACGCCACGACCAAGGTCATCTGCCAGGGTTTTACCGGCAAGAACGGGACCTTCCACTCCGAGCAGGCGATTGCTTACGGCACCAAGATGGTCGGCGGCACGAGCCCCGGTAAGGGCGGCGCGACCCATCTCGGCCTGCCGGTCTTCGATACGGTGGCGGAGGCCCGCGAGGCCACCGGCGCCGACGCCTCGGTGGTCTACGTGCCGCCGCCCGGCGCGGCGGATGCGATCTGCGAGGCGATCGCGGCCGAGATCCCGCTGATCGTCTGCATCACCGAGGGCATTCCGGTGCTCGACATGGTGCGGGTGAAGCGGGCGCTTATCGGCTCGAAGTCGCGCCTCGTCGGGCCGAACTGCCCCGGCATCGTCACGGCGGGCGAATCGAAGATCGGCATCATGCCGGCCAACATCTTCCGCCAGGGTTCGGTCGGCATCGTGTCCCGTTCGGGCACGCTGACCTACGAGGCGGTGTTCCAGACCTCCAATGCCGGCCTCGGCCAGACCACGGCGGTCGGCATCGGCGGCGATCCGGTGAAGGGCACCGAGTTCATCGACGTGCTGGAGCTGTTCCTGGCCGACCCGAAGACCGAGTCGATCGTGATGATCGGCGAGATCGGCGGTTCGGCCGAGGAGGAAGCCGCGCAGTTCCTGCGCGACGAGGCCAAGCGCGGCCGGAAGAAGCCGATGGTCGGTTTCATCGCCGGCCGCACGGCGCCTCCGGGCCGCCGCATGGGCCATGCCGGCGCAATCATCTCGGGCGGCAAGGGCGGCGCCGAGGACAAGATCGCCGCGATGGAGGCCGCGGGCATCCGCGTGTCGCTGTCGCCGGCCCGGCTGGGCTCGACGTTGGTCGAGGTCCTGAAGGGCTGAGTTCCAGGCGCCAGCGTTGCATCCATCGCAGGGCTGCAACGCCCATATCAGACAGACGATAAATTCAGCGGGGCGGTCACCCGCCCCGTTTCGGTTTGAAGGCGATCCGCCGCGCGGACGGAGCGCCTGAAGGGCAGGGCAGCCTGCCCGCGCGACAGGATGGACGCACCATGGCACGCCAGGACGTGAACGAAGCGCTCCTCGAAACCTCGTTCCTCTACGGCGCCAACGCCGCCTACATCGAGGAATTGCAGGCGGCCTATGCCCGCAACCCGGCCTCGGTGGATCCCGAGTGGCAGGCCTTCTTCAAGGGCCTCGGCGAAGACGAGACGCTCGTCGAGAAGAACGCGGCCGGTGCCTCCTGGGAGAAGCCGAACTGGCCGGTGCCGCTGAACGGCGAGTTGGTCTCGGCGCTCGACGGCAACTGGGGCGCCCTGGAGAAGGCGGTCGGCGACCGGATCGTCGCCCGCGACGCCAAGGAGGCCAAGCCCGGCAAGCCGCAGGACAGCGTCACCGCGACGACCGGCGTCTCGGTCGAGCAGGCCGCCAAGGATTCGGTGCGGGCGATCATGCTGATCCGCTCCTACCGCATGCGCGGCCACCTGCACGCCAAGCTCGATCCGCTGAGCCTTGCGCCGCGGGGCGACCACGAAGAGTTGCACCCGCAACATTACGGCTTCACCGAAGAGGCCGACTGGGACCGTCCGATCTTCCTCGACAACGTGCTCGGCCTCCAGTTTGGCACGATCCGCGAGATCGTCGACATCCTGGAGCGGACCTACTGCCAGACGCTCGGCGTCGAGTTCATGCACATCTCCGATCCCGCCGAAAAGGCGTGGATCCAGGAGCGTATCGAGGGCAAGGACAAAGAAATTTCCTTCACCCCCGAGGGCCGACGCGCGATCCTCAACAAGCTGATCGAGGGCGAGGGCTTCGAGAAGTTCCTCGATCTGAAGTACACCGGCACGAAGCGCTTCGGCCTCGATGGCAGCGAGGCGATGATCCCGGCCATGGAGCAGATCATCAAGCGCGGCGGCGCGCTCGGCGTGCGCGAGATCGTGCTCGGCATGGCCCATCGCGGCCGGCTGAACGTGCTGACCAACGTGATGGCGAAGCCTTTCCGGGCGGTATTCCACGAGTTCAAGGGCGGCTCGGCCTCCCCGGCCGAGGTCGAGGGCTCGGGCGACGTGAAGTACCACCTGGGCGCGTCCTCGGACCGCGCCTTCGACGGCAACAACGTCCACCTATCGCTGACTGCCAACCCGTCGCACCTTGAGATCGTCGATCCGGTGGTGCTCGGCAAGGTCCGCGCCAAGCAGGACCAGTGGGCCAAGCCCAATATCGAGCGCCGCACGGTGCTGCCGCTGCTTATCCACGGCGATGCCGCCTTCGCGGGCCAGGGCGTGGTGGCGGAGTGCTTCGGCCTGTCGGGCCTGAAGGGCCACCGCACCGGCGGCTCGATCCACTTCATTATCAACAACCAGATCGGCTTCACCACCGATCCGCGCTTCTCGCGCTCCTCCCCTTATCCGTCCGACGTCGCCAAGATGGTCGAGGCGCCGATCTTCCACTGCAACGGCGACGATCCGGAAGCCGTCACCTTCGCGGCGAAGGTCGCCGTCGAATATCGCCAGAAGTTCGGCAAGCCGGTCGTGATCGACATGCTGTGCTACCGCCGCTTCGGCCACAACGAGGGCGACGAGCCGGCCTTCACTCAGCCGAAGATGTACCAGCGGATCCGCAAGCATCCGTCGGTGCTGGAGACCTACGGCCGAAAACTGGTCGAGAACGGCTCCGTCACTCAGGAGGCGCTGGACGCCCGCAAGGCCGAGTTCCGGCAGTTGCTCGATAGTGAGCTCGACGTTGCCAACAACTACAAGGCAAATAAGGCCGATTGGCTCGACGGGCGCTGGTCCGGCGTGAAGGCCGTGCACGAGGACGTGGACGACCCGCGCCGCGGCCGCACCGCGGTTCCGGCCGAGACGCTGCAGGAGATCGGACGGAAGATCACGCAGGTGCCGCCGGGCTTCCACCTGCACCGCACGATCCAGCGCTTCATGGATAACCGCGCCAAGGCCGTGGAAACCGGAACCGGTGTCGACTGGGCGACCGCTGAGGCGCTCGCCTTCGGGGCCACGCTGCTCGATGGCAACAGGGTCCGGCTCTCGGGCCAGGATGTCGAGCGCGGCACCTTCTCGCAGCGCCACGCGGTGGTGATCGATCAGGAGAACGAGCAGCGCTTCACACCGCTGAACGCCATCCGCGAGGGGCAGGCCTCGATTGAGATCATCAACTCGATGCTCTCCGAAGAGGCGGTGCTCGGCTTCGAGTACGGCTACTCGCTGGCTGAGCCGAACGCGCTGGTCCTTTGGGAGGCGCAGTTCGGCGACTTCGCCAACGGCGCCCAGGTGGTGATCGACCAATTCATCGCCTCCGGCGAGCGCAAGTGGCTGCGCATGTCCGGCCTCGTGCTGCTGCTGCCGCATGGCTACGAGGGGCAGGGACCCGAGCACTCCTCCGCTCGCCTGGAGCGCTACCTCCAGGCCTGCGCCGAGGACAACATGCAGGTCGCCAACGTCACAACGCCGGCGAATTACTTTCACATCCTGCGCCGGCAGTTGAAGCGCGACTTCCGCAAGCCGCTGGTGCTGATGACGCCGAAGTCGCTGCTGCGCCACAAGCGCGCCGTCTCGAACCTCGACGCACTGGCAGAGGGCTCGACCTTCCACCGCGTCCTCTGGGACGATGCGGAGGAGGAGGGCGCGCCCAACAAGCTGGTGCGCGACGACAAGATCCGCCGCGTCGTGCTGAGCTCCGGCAAGGTTTATTACGACCTGCTGGAGGAGCGGGAGAAGCGCGGCCTCAACGACATCTACCTGATGCGCGTCGAGCAACTCTACCCGTTCCCGCTCAAGGCGCTGGCCAACGAGATGGCCCGCTTCCGCAACGCCGATGTGATCTGGTGCCAGGAGGAACCCAAGAACATGGGCTCCTGGGCCTTCGTCGAGCCCTACCTCGAATGGGTGCTCGGTCAGGCTGGCTCCGCGGTGAAGCGCGCCCGCTATGTCGGCCGCCCGGCTTCGGCTTCCACGGCGGTGGGCCAGATGTCGAAGCATCAGGCGCAGCTTCAGGCGTTCCTCAACGAGGCCCTCGCGGTCTGATGTTTGGGATTTGGCGGCGACCCGCTCGGGCCGCCGCCGTCACTGTCCAGGCCGTCCGGCACGGCCGAACCGATCCGGAAGTGCGAAACGACATGGCTACCGACATCCTCGTCCCGACCCTCGGCGAATCCGTAAGCGAGGCCACCATCGGCCGCTGGTTCAAGAAGCCCGGCGACATCGTCGCGGCCGACGAGCCGATCGTCGAACTCGAGACCGATAAGGTCACCCTGGAGGTCAACGCCCCGGCGGCGGGCCAGCTCGGCGAGATCCTGGTGAAGGACGGCGAGACCGTGGAGCCCGGCGCCCTGCTCGGCTCGATCGTCGAGGCCGGCGCCGGCGCGGCACCGGCCAAGAAGGCGGCTCCGAAGGCGGCCACCGAGACCAAGTCCGAAAGCCGGAGCGAGGCCCCGAAGACCGCCGCTCCCGCCAAGGCCGAGGCGCCGGCCCAGGAATCTTCTGCCGGCTACGGCAACCACGGCGAGGCGGGGCCCCCCGCAGCCCAGCAGCGCCCAGTCGGCGACAACGGCCCGGCCGTGGCCAAGCTCGCCCGGGAATCCGGCGTCGATCCGTCGGGTGTGAACGGCTCCGGCAAGGACGGCCGCGTCACCAAGGGCGACATGCTCGGCGCCATCGCCAAGGGTCCGGCTCCGTCCGCGCCCGCCAAGGAGGCCCGCCCGACCCTGCCGCGGACGCCCTCCGCGGCGGACGATGCGTCGCGCGAGGAGCGCGTGCGCATGACCAAGCTCCGCCAGACCATCGCGCGCCGCCTGAAGGATGCGCAGGACACGGCGGCGATGCTGACGACGTTCAACGACGTCGACATGTCGGCTGTGATGGCGCTGCGCAGCCAGTACAAGGACATCTTCGAGAAGAAGCACGGCACGAAGCTCGGCTTCATGGGCTTCTTCACCAAGGCGGTGATCGGCGCTCTCAAGGACGTGCCGGCGGTCAACGCCGAGATCGACGGGCAGGACCTCGTCTACAAGAACTACTACCACATCGGCATCGCGGTCGGGACCGATAAGGGCCTCGTCGTGCCGGTGGTGCGCAACGCCGACGACCTGTCGATCGCCAGTATCGAGAAGACGATCGCCGGCTTCGGCAAGAAGGCGCGCGACGGCAAGCTGTCCATCGAGGACATGCAGGGCGGCACCTTCACGATCACCAACGGCGGCATCTACGGCTCGCTGATGTCGACGCCGATCCTGAACGCGCCGCAATCGGGCATCCTCGGCATGCACCGCATCGAGGAGCGCCCCGTGGTCCGCGCCGGCAAGATCGAGGCGCGGCCGATGATGTACCTCGCCCTGTCGTACGATCATCGCATCGTCGACGGTAAGGAGGCCGTGACCTTCCTGGTGCGAGTCAAGGAGGCGCTGGAGGATCCGGCGCGGCTCGTGCTGGACCTCTGAGACCGTCGTGGCGATCCGGGATCATGCAAACATGGGTCTTGATCTCGGAGATCGTGCGCAATCTGGGGCTCGCGCTCGCCGCCTTGGTGGGCGCAGCCCTTGTGTGGCGGAAGCTCAAACCTGAGCTGACGCAGACTGGATCTGCAGCGTCACAGGCGGAACTTGCGCGCCGCGCGTACGTCACCGAGCTCTTCAATCGCGCGGCTGGACAACTCGGAGACGAGCGGCTCGAAATACGCTAAGCAGGTTTCGCAAAAGTGGCCACCGGTTTTGCGACAAAAACCTGCGCTGTAACAAGGATCCAAGCGGATGAAGCGTTGGCTTGCCAACGCAAATCTGCTTAGGCGGCGATCTACGTGCTACGCGAAATCGAACGCGATTTTCCTGATCTGTCCGATCCTATATTCGAACTTCTGCAGGCGCACCTACGCGAACGTCGGTCCCGCTACGAGGAACTTGAACCGCCCATCGATGTGAAAGCCGTCATCGAAACACTGCGCATGAGGATTTCCGCCGATGAACCACCGCATTCAATCTAGGGCCCATCCCGCCGTCAATTTTCGAGGCGCCATCATACGCCACACCGACCTCAGCAATGCCGATCTCCGGCAGGCGGACCTATCTGGTGTCGATGCCAGCGGTGCGGCGTTCCGAAACTCGGATTTTCAGGATGCGCTGCTCAGCAAAACGATCCTGCGAGGAGCGGATCTGACCGGTGCACGCAACCTGACCGCGGCGCAACTCGCCACCGCGATCATTGATGAGCATACGCGCTTGCCGAACTACATCGACCGCCAGACTCTGACCGGTAAAACAGGCGATACCGTAGGAGCCGGAGCTTGACCGTGTCTTCCTACCCGGTTGCCATCGTCACCGGCGGCAGCCGCGGCATCGGCCGGGCTGTATCACTGCTGCTGGCCGAGCGCGGCTACGCCGTCTGCCTGAGCTACGTGTCGGATGCCGCCGCGGCACAAGGCGTGGTCGATGCGATTACCGCCAAGGGCGGCCGGGCGCTTGCTGTGAAGAGCGATGTCGGCAGCGAGGCCGACGTGATCACCCTGTTCGAGGCGGCGGACACGCTCGGCCCGCTCAAGGCCCTCGTCAACAATGCCGGCGTGGTCGATGTGAAGTCGGACGTCGCCGACATGAGCCTCGCCCGGCTCCAACGGATGATGACCACCAACGTGGTCGGCAGCTTCCTCTGCGCCCGCGAGGCGGTGCGACGGATGTCGACCAAGCGCGGAGGGGCAGGGGGCGCCATCGTCAACCTGTCCTCGGTGGCGGCGCGGCTCGGCGGACCCAGCCAGTTCGTGGACTACGCGGCCTCAAAGGGCGCGATCGATTCGCTGACGATCGGCCTTGCCCGCGAGGTGGCAGGCGAAGGAATTCGCGTCAACGCGGTGGCGCCGGGCATCATCGCCACCGAGATCCATGCCAGCGGCGGCGAGCCCGATCGGGTGGAACGCCTTGGCCCGGCTGTCCCGCTGGGCCGCGCCGGCACCGCCGAGGAGGTCGCCGCGCCGATCGTGTGGCTCCTCTCGGAGGACGCCTCCTACACCACGGGCGCCATCCTCGATGTTGGCGGCGGCCGCTGATCCTCACCTGACTTATCCCCGCCCGTCCCGCACGCGGCATGACCGACCGGAAGCGAACCTGCATGTCCTACGATCTCGTCGTCATCGGCACCGGCCCCGGCGGCTATGTCTGCGCGATCCGCGCGGCGCAGCTCGGCCTGCGCACCGCCGTGGTCGAGAAGCGCGCCACCCACGGCGGCACCTGCCTCAATGTCGGCTGCATCCCGTCGAAGGCGCTGCTCCACGCCTCTGAGGCTTTCGAGGAGGCGACCAAGCACTTCGCCGATCTCGGCATCGAGGTCAGCGGCGTGAAGCTCGATCTGAAGAAGATGATGAGCTTCAAGGCCGAGGGCGTGGCCGGCAACACCAAGGGCGTCGAATTCCTCCTCAAGAAGAACAAGGTCGAGACCTTCCACGGCACCGGCCGGATCGCAGGCGCCGGCCGGGTCGAGGTCGTGTCCGAGGATGGCGGCAATCAGATGCTCGAGACCAAGAGCATCGTCATCGCCACCGGCTCGGACGTGACGCGCCTGCCCGGCGTGACCATCGACGAGACGGTCGTGGTCTCCTCCACGGGCGCCCTCGAACTCGACCGGGTGCCGAAGAAGCTCCTGGTGATCGGCGCCGGCGTGATCGGGTTGGAGCTCGGCTCGGTCTGGCGGCGCCTGGGCGCCGAGGTCACCGTGGTCGAGTATCTCGACCGGGTGCTCCCCGGGATGGACGGCGAGGTCGGCAAGCAGTTCCAGCGGATCCTGACCAAGCAAGGCATCGCCTTCAAGCTGTCCACCAAGGTGACCGGCGTCGAGGTCGGCAAGAAGGGTGGCGCAACCGTTACGGTCGAGCCGGCCGCGGGTGGCGCAGCGGAGACGCTCCAGGCCGACGTCGTCCTCGTGGCGATCGGCCGGGTGCCCTACACGGAGGGCCTGGGCCTCGACACGGTCGGCGTGCAGCGGGACGACAAGGGCCGGATCCAGACGGATTCGCACTACGCCACCAACGTCACCGGCATCTATGCCATCGGCGATGTGATCGCCGGCCCGATGCTGGCCCACAAGGCCGAGGACGAGGGCGTGGCGGTGGCCGAGATGCTGGCGGGCCAGTCGGGCCACGTGAATTACGGCGTGATCCCGAACGTCGTCTACACGTTCCCAGAGGTCGCCTCGGTGGGCAAGACCGAGGAGGAATTGACGAAGGACGGCGTCGCCTACAATGCCGGCAAGTTTCCGTTCACGGCGAACGGCCGCGCCAAGGCCAACGGCACCACGGACGGTTTCGTGAAGGTGCTGGCCGATGCTCAGACCGACCGGGTGCTCGGCGTCCACATCGTAGGGGCCGATGCCGGCAACCTGATCGCCGAAGTCGCGGTGGCGATGGAGTTCGGCGCCTCGTCCGAGGACATCGCCCGCACCTGCCACGCCCACCCGACGCTCACCGAGGCGGTGAAGGAAGCCGCGCTTGCAGTCAACAAGCGCGCCATCCACGTCTGAGCGTCCGTTCGAGCCGCGAGATCCCGGGTTTCCAAAGGGCTTCAGCCCTTTGGCAGGTTCTTAAGGCGGAGCCCTGAGATCTTGACCCGGGCTCCGCCCTGGACCCGCGAAAGGTCTCGACCTTTCGAAGCCATGACTTGGTCCATCCCCGCGGCGCGGGATCAGGCGATCTTGCGCCGGGCGTTCGGTAAATCCACGATCCGCAGCAGCGCGCTCGGCGCCGGCGGAGCCGTCAGGGCGTTCAGGAGATACGGCCGGCGCAGGCCCAGCGCGTTATGCAGGGCAAGGTCGATGTCGCGGGCGTAGAACGGCATCCGCAGCACCGCATCGACGCCGAAATAGCGGCCCGCCTGGGCAACCGACTCCGGCTCGGAGGTGGTCAGGAGGGTGATGCGGGTGGCCAGGCCCAGGGGCTGGATCTGGCAGGCGAGTTCCAGCCCGTCGATGCCCGTGAGCTTCACGTCGATGAACGCGAAGTCATAGGCCGCGAGCTTCAGTAGCTTGAGGGCGTGGCGGCCGTCATCCGTCTCGTCGAGCTCGATCGAGAAGCCGCTCCGGGCCACGACCCGGCTGATCGCTGAACGCCCGGCCGGAGACGAGCAGGCGAGCAGCGCCCGCGTCGGCGCCCGGCGGCGGGCGTTGGCGTGGAGCAACTGCTCGATATGGCTCGGGTCGAGCGGCGTCTTGAGCACCTCGTAGGCGCCGAGGCTCGTGGCGATCTCCTGCCACTGGGCGAGAACACGGTTGGCGACGAGGACCAGGCAGGGCGGCTCCGCGCCCGCGCGCCGCGCCACCGCGACGGCCTCGGGCCCGCTCAGATCTTCCAGTTGAAGGCCGACGAAGGCCAGGGTCGGGCGACGCCGGAGGAAGATGTCGCACAACGCCTGACCGGACGTCGCCTCGTCGATCACGGCCGTGGGATCGAATCGTTGGACCACGTCACCGAGCGCTGCCCGGCGGCCCGCGTCACAATCCGCAATCACGACCCGTATGGGCGTCCGCGCCTCCGCAAGCTCCATCACGACCGTCCGCGCCGACCCACCCCGTAACGGTCAGAATGGGTGCAGATGGTGACGAAGCCCTTAAAGAAACCGGCTATTCAAGGGATATAACCGATCATCTTACCAGTCTGGAGACAATTGGCCGTCGAATGAGCAACAATGACAA